>JAQSXG010000178.1 GCA_029256785.1 Neobacillus sp. | reverse complement strand
TTCCTAGCAAATGGACAAGCAGCGCTTGCTTTAGTTAACCTAGTTCAACAATCTCAAGCTCGGGTGAGTGGCATAGGAATTGTTATTGAAAAGTCTTTCCAGCCAGGTGCATCGAAATTAAACGAATTAGGTATACGCGTAGAATCGTTAGCTAAAGTTGCTTCTCTATCGAATGGAAAAGTGGAATTTGCAAATGAAAAAGTGGAGGAAATCATCTAATGAAACAGAACCCATTGAAAATCGCCTCTCTAGGTATTCAACATGTGTTAGCTATGTATGCAGGTGCGGTAATCGTTCCTCTAATAGTTGGTGGAGCTTTAAATTTAACTGGTGAACAATTAACCTACCTCGTTTCGATTGATATTTTAATGTGTGGTATTGCAACCATTTTACAAGTTTGGCAGAACCGCTTTTTTGGAATCGGATTACCTATCGTCCTTGGTTGTACCTTTACAGCTGTTGGGCCAATGATAGCCATCGGAGGTCAATTTGGTATATCCGCTATCTATGGATCGATTCTCATTTCCGGATTAGTAGTCGTCCTAATTTCAACATTCTTTGGAAAATTACTCACATTCTTTCCGCCAGTTGTTACCGGCTCTGTGGTCACCATTATCGGGATTACTCTTATTCCCGTTGCCATGAATAATATTGCTGGTGGTCAGGGCAGTCCTGACTTTGGCAGTCTCTCAAATATTAGTCTAGCATTTGGGACGTTACTATTTATTATTTTGCTTTATCGTTTTACAAAAGGGTTCCTTCGTTCAATTGCGATTTTAGTAGGGCTAGCTGCTGGTACCCTTGCTGCTACGATCATGGGAAAAGTCAATTTCTCTGCTGTTTGGGATGCCTCTTGGTTTCATATGATAAAGCCCTTCTATTTCGGTCTGCCGACTTTTGAATGGACACCAATAATTACTATGACGCTTGTAGCAATCGTTAGCCTAGTTGAATCAACTGGTGTCTATTTTGCTCTTAGTGATATCACTGGACGAAAGCTTACCGAAAAGGATTTATCCAAGGGCTATCGTGCTGAAGGTTTGGCGATTATTCTGGGTGGTCTTTTCAATGCCTTTCCATATACTACTTATTCACAAAATGTCGGACTCGTTCAACTTTCAGGTGTCAAAGGGAAAAATGTCATTTATACAATGGGAGCTATGTTAGTCTTCCTAGGGTTTGTGCCAAAAATGGGTGCCCTCACCACTGTGATTCCCACACCTGTTTTAGGTGGTGCGATGGTGGCAATGTTTGGAATGGTCATTGCCTATGGAATTAAAATGCTAAGCAAAGTGGAGTTCGCTTCGCAAGAAAATCTGCTCATTATCGCTTGTTCAGTGGGAATGGGACTTGGTGTAACCGCGGTTCCGGATTTATTTGCGCAGTTGCCTGAAACCATAAAAATTCTCTCCAGCAATGGAATCGTTGCTGGCAGCCTAACAGCCATTGTCTTAAATATTGTATTTAATGTTGCGAAGTCTCAGAAACAATCTAAGTCTTCACCACAAAAGCTAAAAGTATCTTAATAGATAATAAAGACGATGCTTAACCTAGCATCGTCTTTATTATTTCAAGTAATTCAGTCACATTTTTTTGATTCTTTACGTTCATTTCATAACCTTTTGTCCCCTCTCCACCAGTATTGTTTTCAGCCGCCCCAGAGTTTGTTTTTGTAATAGAAATGGGTGAAATATACACCGCCCCGCCAAAGTTTACTATCCCTCCAGAAACTGTACCAATCGTTACACCATCCCGATTAACAGTCAACACAACACACTCCCTTTTGTTTATTAATATTTTATGTACGAGTTAACAACTTGTCACTTTTGGGGTGCTTGTTTAATTACATGTTTAGTTTGCATAAAATGGGATTGGGGTAAACTGGATGAAAAAAAGGAAGTTTTGTTCAGGAGGGAATTTTTACTTTGACCAGAGTTAATAAACACACAAATTATGCCACCAGAAATCTGTGGTCAGGCATATTGTTCGGTATAGGGTTAGCAGCCTTTATTGATGAAACAATCTTTCATCAATTATTACATTGGCACCACTTTTATGATAAATCAACAACTAGTATTGGACTGGTATCTGATGGACTGTTCCATGCTTTTAGCTGGTTTGCAACCATTGCTTCATTGTTTCTGTTTTCTGATTTACGTCGCCGAAATGCCTATAATCCCACAAGGTGGGTGGGTGGTGTTCTTCTTGGATCTGGTGCCTTTCAATTATACGATGGTACGATTCAACATAAATTAATGCGGATTCACCAGATTCGCTACAATGTTGATATCGCTCCTTATGATATAACGTGGAACATCCTTGCAATCGTAATGATTGTCATCGGTTTATTACTAGTCTATCGATCACGACGGAACGCGACTCTTAGTGAAAGGACTGCCACAAATGAACAATAGCCATCACCATGGATATAGTTTTTCGCTAGATTTTATCCCCATTATTCTACTAATATCAGCCTTGATTTTTTATATACTTGCAGGATATTCGTCAAATCGGCAGCATAAAAAATGGCCAATCCACCGTTATTTCTTCTGGGGGATTGGACTTCTTTGTGTTGCCCTGGCCATAGTTGGACCGATAGCAACAAGGTCTCATCATGATTTCACAGCACATATGGCTGGTCACCTGCTCCTTGGAATGCTTGGACCAATTCTAATTGCACTCTCAGCACCGATGACACTTATATTACGTACACTCAAGGTAACTCAAGCAAGACGACTTATTGTAATCTTAAAAAGTGAGCCAGTAAGGGTTCTTAGTAATCCCATTGTTGCAGCTTGTCTGAATTTCGGTGGATTATGGGTGCTTTACACTACAGACTTGTATGTACAAATGCAAAATCAATCCTTTTTACATCTTTTTGTTCACATTCATGTATTTATGGCAGGCTATCTCTTTACCGTAACGATGGTCTATATTGATCCCGTTTCACATCGATATAGCTACAAGTTCCGCTCTGTAATTCTGATCCTATCCTTAGCGAGTCATGGCATTCTCTCAAAGTACATCTATGCCTCTCCTCCAGCTGGTGTGGCTGTGGTGCAGGCAGAACGCGGCGCAATGTTAATGTACTATGGCGGTGATATCATTGATCTTCTATTAATATGGTTACTTTGTTATCAATGGTACAAATCCTATCGACAACGCTTGCCAGTACCTAACATCCGTAATGAACAATACAACTAAATGTAATATACAATACACTGATTCCTTTTATTTACTATTTATAATACCGATGGATATCAATTGAATTGATAGATAAATTGAATTTATATTAATAAATCATCCACTTATAATTAAATGGGCAAGACATTCTGTCTGCTAGAACAGACTAACTAAGAGGAGATTCATTATGAAAAAATGGTTATCAGCAATTATTATATCTATGCTTCTAATTACATTGGCTGCTTGTGGTCAAGAGGATGAAAAAAAGGATGAGGGAAATAGAGATACAAAAACAACTGAAGTTTTAAAAATAGGTGCAATTCCCGATCAGAACGCTGCTGATCTCCAAAAAGGAATGGATGCAGTTGCAAAACATCTTAATGAAAAAACTGGAATGAAGGTTGAATTTGTTCCAACTGTCGATTATGCTGCATTAGTAACAGCATTCCAACGTGGCGAAATCCACTTAGCATGGTTTGGCGGATTAACAAGTGTTCAAGCAAGGAACCTCGTTCCAGATGCTGAATCTATCGTACAAAGACCACGTGACGCTGAATTCGTTTCTGTATTCATTACCCAAGAGGGTTCAGGAATTAATTCATTAGAGGATTTAAAAGGAAATTCATTAACTTTTGGTAGTGAAAGTTCAACTTCTGGGCATTTAATGCCAAGATATTTTCTTTCTGAAGCAGGGATTGATGCAAACACGGACCTTGATGGAAAGCCAAACGTCTCTGGTTCACACGACACAACCTATAAGTTAGTAGAATCAGGAGCTTTTAAAGCTGGAGCATTAAATGTCTCAGTCTGGGAAGCAGCTGTCAAAGACGGTAAGGTAGATACAAGTAAAGTGAAAGTGTTTTACACAACTCCTCCTTATTACGATTATAACTGGACAATTAATAGTAATGTTGAAGAAGTGTTTGGTAAAGGGTTTAGTGAGAAAGTTAAGGATGCTCTGCTTTCGATAACTGGCGAGCAAAAAGAAATAGCAGATTTATTCCAAACAGATAAGTTTGTTGAAACAAAGAATGATAATTATAAAAAAATTGAACAAGTAGCGAAAGAATTAGAGATTATTAAGTAGTAGGTGTTTAGAAATGTCTCCAAAAACAATAATTGAAGCTAAAAATATATCAAAACACTTTGAGCGGAAGATAGCATTATCTTCCCTTTCTTTTTCCATAAAAAAAGGTGAACTGGTTGCTATAATTGGACCAAGCGGTGCTGGTAAAACGACATTATTAAATTCAATTGCAGGTCTAGTTTCACTGGAACATGGTGAGCTACTTATTGATAGCTACCCGAATTCACACTATAAGAAAGGGAAATTATTTGCAAAAAAAGTTGGTGTTATACGCCAACAGTTTGACTTAATTGGACCCCTAGCTGTAATTCATAATGTCCTTGCTGGAAAATTGTCTGAATGGGGATTGGTGAAATCATTGTTATCTTTACTTATCCCTCAAGATAAAGAAGTGGCCACTAGGGCATTGGACCGGGTTGGTCTTGCGGATAAAACGTTCGAATTGACTTCAACCTTATCAGGGGGAGAACAGCAACGAGTGGCCATGGCAAGATTACTGGTGCAACAACCGGAAATTATTCTCGCAGATGAACCTGTTGCCTCCCTTGACCCTGCACGTGCAGAGGATGTACTAGACATGTTAACAAAAATTACATTAGAAGAAAATCAAACATTACTTGCCAGCTTGCATTCAGTGGAGTACGCACGTAAATATTTTTCAAGAATCATTGCTTTGAAGAATGGTGAAATATTCTTCGATTTACCTGCAGCAAATGTAACGGATCATCAGTTATCACAGCTTTATCAGCTAAAGGAGCCTGTTTAAAATGACAAAGCTGGTCCCTTTTATCCGTTTGCACAAACGTTTTTCTCTAAGCTGTGTGTTGCTTTTCGTTTTCATTTGGAGCTTGTTTTCTGTTCAATGGACTGCGGATGATTTATTTCATGCTGGCGGAATTCCTACCATGCTCCAGATTTTCGAAGGTTTATTACACCCAGATTTGGCACCAGATACAATAATCATCGGTTTTGAATCGGCATGGATTACCTTTGCGTATGCTGTTGCAGGTATGTCGTTGGCGATTATTTATGCTTTTATAGTCGGTATCCTCGCTTCTGGTACCTTAACTTCTAGCAGATTTTCCAGAATCATCTCAAAGATATTTTTTCGGGGTATCCTAGGTTTTACTCGCTCCATTCATGAGTTGATCTGGGCATGGTTGTTCGTTGCAGCCATCGGCTTATCACCGTTTGCTGCAATTTTTGCCCTTGCCATTCCATATGGAGGTATTCTGGGCAGAATTTTTGCGGATATGCTGACAGATATACCGGAACAACCGATTAAAGCGTTAAAAATGACAGGAGCTTCGCGTTTGCAAACCCTTGTTTATGGTTACTTACCATTGGTTTGGGCGGACTTTATCAGTTATACCATGTACCGCTTTGAATGCGCCATCCGTTCGTCGGCCATTATGAGTTTTGTTGGTCTAGGAGGACTCGGTTTTCAAATACAATTATCACTGGCAGATTTAAAATACGAGTCGGTATGGACTTATGTCTTTTTCTTAATTGGTCTAGTCTTATTTGTAGACTTATGGAGCAGCCTAGTGCGTAAAGGGTTGACCGACCAAAAAAGAAAAAGCGTCTTACGTTCTGGCTGGCTATCTGCTCTATTTGCCCTGCTATTAATTATCTGTTCATGGATTTTTATCGTAATTGGTGAAGATGCCAATTTATTTGAGTTATTATCTGATAAAAATATTGAATATGCCACAAAGTTTTTCGGTGGACTCATAGGATTAAATGAAGAAAACCCGGCATTTCTTAATGCAACTAGTTGGGGATCGGCATTAGTGTTGACTGTAGAGACTTTAGAGATGAGTATTATGGCTATTGGCTTCTCGACACTAGCAGCTTTTTTAACGGTCATCCCTGCCGCAGGAAATATTGCTAATGGCAACCTAACATCAGAAAAAAAATGGTACAACTGGCCGTTATATGCCTTCGTTCGTATCTCTTACATTTTTTCACGTTCCGTGCCGGAATTAGTCTGGGCAATGATGATTATTTTTATCTTAAAACCGGGTATATTGCCTGGTGCGATTGCCCTTGCCCTCCATAATTTTGGGATTCTAGGTAAACTTTGGGCCGAAGTGATTGAGGACATGGACCCTAGACCTATCCGTAATTTGGCAACAGCAGGGGCTTCTAAAATTGAGATATTCTTTTATGGAATTCTACCAATAGTGATGCCAAGGTTTCTAACCTATATCCTTTATCGCTGGGAAGTAATTATGAGAACGACGATTGTTGTTGGATTCGTTGGTGCAGGTGGTTTAGGTATGGACTTCAAGCTAGCAATGAGTTACTTTAACTATACAGAAATCACATTACTTCTCCTTTGTTATATGATACTGGTTGTAATGGCTGACTTTGCTTCAGAAACAACAAGAAAAGCGGTTAAATAAGCAGCGCATGTCCTTAGGAAAGGATATGCGCTGTTTCTATCCTTTTGATTACATTTAGCTATCTCAATGCTAGCAACTGCTATATTAGTGCTATTCCTAAAAACACAAGTGATTAATTAGTTTAAGGATATACTAAAAAGAAGTAACAAATTAGCCTGTTAAATACTTGTAATGTATTAACCTTTTCTATTATTCTTATCATAGTGTAGAATTTGTACATATAGAGCAGCATCGAATATTACAGAGAGATTTGATTGCGTTTCAAATCATTTAGGAGTGGAAAATCCCTTGGAAACAAAAAGAGCACTACCAATTTTATTCTTAGTAATGTTTTTAGTGATGATTGGATTTGGAATCATCATACCCGTCCTTCCCTTTTATGCAGAAGAAATTGGTGCGAATCCCACCCAACTAGGTTTATTAATGGCCGTCTATTCACTAATGCAACTGATATTTGCTCCTTTTTGGGGGAAACTATCCGACCGGATTGGAAGAAAGCCAATCATGATGATGGGGATAGCAGGATTAGCTTTATCATTCTTCATGCAAGCAATGGCAACTGAGCTTTGGATGTTGTTCGCTGCACGGATTATTGGAGGGATTCTTTCCTCAGCTAATATGCCAACGGCGATGGCGTATGTGGCTGATATTACTACACCCGAAAATCGAGGTAAAGGTATGGGAATCATTGGAGCTGCTACCGGACTCGGTTTCGTCTTTGGTCCTGCGATAGGCGGGGTATTTTCAAAGACAAGTATGAACTTACCTTTCTATATTGCAGGATTTTCTTCATTGATCACTCTCGTACTTGTGTTTTTCTTATTAAAAGAATCCATTCAAAAAAGAGCTGAGAATACACCTAGAGAGAAAAAACAATCTTTATGGGCTGCCTTTAGCGGCACAGCCTCCGTCCTATATTTATTACAGTTATTAATTTCGTTATCACTATCAGGTTTAGAAGCAACTTTTGCCTACTTTGCTGCAGAAAAAGCAAACCTAAATGCCGTTAGCCTTGGGTACATATTCATGATTATGGGTTTTGCAAGTGCAATCGTACAGGGTGGTTTAGTTGGCAAATTAACAAAAAAGTATGGCGAAGGGATAGTCATACAAGGAGGAATTATTGTATCTGTTATTGGCTTTGCTTTAATCCTTCTTGTAGATAGTTTTACAACTGCTGCTATCTTTTTAACCATTTTCGGTATTGGAAATGGTGTGATTCGTCCTAGTGTTTCTTCACTACTAACGAAAACCTCAACATCGGGACATGGTAGTGCAACAGGGCTTCTTTCTTCCTTTGACTCACTAGGAAGAATTGTTGGTCCGCCTCTAGGAGGGTGGTTATTTTCGCTGGCAATCGGTCTTCCGTATGTAGCTGGGGCCATTATCTCTGTCTTGGCATTTATACTTTATCAGGTTTATCGCTCTCGATCTAAAGCAGCTGTTGTTGAAACAAACTAGCATTTCGTTGAAAGGACATGCATAAGATAGGTTATGAGGACTTACAAATTAAAGGAGCTAGCTAAAATGAAATTACAAACTTTTACAATGCTTTTCATCCTTTTGGTCTTAATAGCCTTTACAGCTTATCTTGATTCACCTTTCTCATTTGTTAATAATGAATATTCCTACATGACTAATGAACAAGCAGTATCACAACCTGTTGATGGAGAACCACCTTTAGAAGTACCTGTGCTTGAACAAAGAATTGATAATGTCGAACGAATGGATGGGTATATCGTCGAAACTTATCAGGAATACGAAGTCTTTTACGACGCTGAGGGTAAAGTAATAAAAAGAAACCCAACATCTAAAACTGAGACGGTAAAATATTGGGAAAAAAATGAATAAATAAAGGCTGTCGGGACTCCCGACAGCCTTTATATTTCCTATTTATGGAGGTCTGCT
>JAQSXG010000177.1 GCA_029256785.1 Neobacillus sp. | reverse complement strand
ACAATGGTGCCCCAAGTGGAACGAAACACTTTCTATTCTATAATCCGCCGATAGTTAATAAACCATTAAATATTAGAAGAAGTGCCACACTTGAGGTCCGAAAAATTGCTGGAGAACTTTTGAAAAATAAAATTCAAACAATTGTTTTTGCTAGAAGTCGGGTGAGAGTGGAGATTATTTTAACGTATCTTCAAGAACTAGTAAAAAATCAATTGGGTGCCAAATCGATTATGGGCTATCGTGGAGGCTATTTACCTACGGAAAGAAGGAAAATTGAAAAAGGTCTCCGGTCTGGCGAAATATATGGAGTTGTAAGTACAAACGCACTCGAGCTGGGTGTTGATATTGGGCAGTTGCAAGTGTGCATTATGACCGGTTATCCTGGTACGATATCAAGTGCCTGGCAACAGGCAGGAAGAGCAGGGAGAAGGCATGGGGAGGCACTAGTCATTATGGTTGCCAGCTCAAGTCCTCTTGATCAATATATCATCCAGAACCCAGATTATTTTTTTACTAAAAGTCCAGAAACAGCTAGGATAAATCCTGATAATTTGATTATTTTAATTGATCATATGAAGTGTGCCGCATATGAGCTGCCATTTAAGGCAGGAGACCAGTTTGGAAATGTTGGAACAGAGGAGTTGCTTGAATATTTGACAGAGGAACGTATCCTCTATCAAAACGGTGATAAGTGGTATTGGATGAATGATTCATTTCCAGCCCATAATATTAGCCTTCGGTCTGCTTCCCAGGAAAATGTCATTATAATCGACCAATCAGATGTGGCTAATAGTAGAGTAATAGGTGAAATGGATCGCTTTTCAGCGATGACATTACTACACGATGAGGCTATTTATTTGCACCAAGGAACACAATTCCAAGTTGAAAAGCTTGATTGGGAGGAAAAGAAGGCATTTGTTCGTGAAGTGGATGTAGACTATTTTACCGATGCAAATTTAGCTGTTCAATTAAAAGTATTGGAAATCGACAAGCTTATCCAATTGGAGGATGCAGAATTTGGCTTTGGTGATGTAAGCGTTCGGGCAATGGCAACGATATTCAAGAAAATAAAATTTGAGACACATGAAAATATTGGGTCCGGCCCTATTCATCTTCCTGAAGAAGAACTTCATACAAATGCAGCATGGATCTCACTGAATCAGTCGCTAGCCGAAATGGGGAATGAACGTTTAGAGCAAGGTCTGGTTGGTACAGCACACGCATTGAACCATATTGCTCCATTATTCGTAATGGCGGATCCACAGGATATTCACGTAATACCCCAAGTGAAGGCGGACCATAACGAGAAGCCGACTATTTTCTTTTATGATCGGTACCCAGGAGGTATTGGTTTAAGTGAAAAAATATATTCTGGTATGCAAGAAGTATTTACAGAAACCCTTAAAATGATTGCTAACTGTCGGTGTGAATCTGGGTGTCCATCATGTATTGGTGCAGATACAATTGGGGAAACAGCTAAGAGTGATGCATTAAAAATAATCCAGGCGTTTTTATTTCCTCACAAAAAATTTGTCTAAATTATGTCGAATTTGTGAAGGTTAATTATTCCTGTACATTTCTTTCGCAATTTATGGTAAATTTAATCATAAATTTGTTTTTGGAGGATTTAAAATGAAATTAATTATTACAATGTTATCTGTTTTGTTTTTAATCACTGGGTGTGGCACTTCCGACCAGGATTCAACAAATCAGGGAGATAGTAACAAAATAGAAAAAACAGAAGAAGCAGAAAACAAAACAATTGAATTAACTGAAGAGGATAAAAAGTTTACAGAACTGTTAATAGCTGAGGAATACGATAGTTTGATTAATGAAACAGTAGACTTAAAAACTGAATCACAAAAAAACTTTTATTTTTTAGCTTCATCATTTAAGTTAGAACGAGAAATTCCGACAAAATCATATGTTATTGAAGGTACAGATAAAGTGAGTAATAGAGGAATTCAAACGGACTATAAAGTAATCCTTAATAATATTAATAAAGTTACTTATCTTCCCGAAGAAATCGAAGATAGAGTAAATCAATTAAAAGCGTCGGCAGAAGAGAAAGAAGCACACCATGCAGCATTAGCAGCTGAGGATGAAAAATAAAATATTTTAGTATGTGAGTGGCTGAGAAGTCACTCTTTTTTTATGTCTGATTCATGTTACAGTAAATGGAGTAAGCAATTGTTATAATGAAACTGAATCGGAAAAATAAATAATCAAAGGTGAGAGATTTGTCATTAAAATCAAAACTTAATCGAATGAAGAATCATATTTCTCGGGACGATGGAATGTTAGATAGTAAGCTGGTTGAGCCTCTAAAAGGTAATCCTATTAAAAATAAAGAAGAAATTCCTTTTTATGAATTATGGAAAGAAATAAATGCCGAACCTTATTACCACGAAGGTGAATATATTTTTATTCGTGAAGTGAAATACTCCTTAGATTATAAACATGGTCATTATAAATTTTCTGATATATATACAGCCAAAGAGATTTGGACAAATAAAGATTTAAATCATCCATTTTCAATGAAAGACTTTGAAATGTCAGAGATGGTCTTTTTTGATACAGAGACAACAGGTTTAAGTGGTACAGGAACACAAATATTTTTATTAGGATTAGCTTATTTCACCGATACGCATTTAATCTTGAAACAATATTTTCTTCCTTCGCCAAGTTCTGAAATTGCACAATTTAACTATTTTTTGAATGATATTGGAAAATTTCGACTCATGGCAAGTTATAATGGTAAATCCTTTGATTGGCCGCAATTAATAAGCAGACATACCCTTGTTAGACAGAATGTCCCGAAACTTCCTGAATTAGGCCATTTTGATTTGTATCATGCGGCTAGGAGACTATGGAAGCATAAGCTCGAACGAACAAATCTTTCTATTGTAGAAAAGGAAGTACTAGGTATTGAAAGGGTGGATGATATTCCAGGTTATCTAGCTCCAATGATATATTTTGATTTTATAGAGAGCAGACAGCCAAATGGGATACAGGGAGTGATGAAGCATAATGAAATAGATATTCTTTCATTAGTTACTTTGTATACACACCTCACCTTTCAATTGTGTGGAATGGACATGCAGCAAACTCGAAAAGAGTCATTTGAAGTGGGCAGATGGTTCGCTGCACTTGGTGAGAAGGAAGAAGCGGAACAAGTATTGACAAAGCTCGTTAATGGTAGTGATGTTACCTCCTTACAAGCAAAACTAGCTTTAGCCTATCACAATAAAAAAGAAAAAAACTGGGGAATGGCGTTACGTTTATTTGTAGATGTGGCAGATACTCTGGATGTTAACATGGGCCTAGAGGCTTCTATAGAAGCTTCAAAGATTTATGAACATAAAATAAAAGATTACTTGTCCGCAAAAGATTACTGTCTAAAAGCATCTAAATTAAACGAGGAAAATCAATCTTCAAAAGATAAAAAACAAAAAGTAAACGATCAACTTCAAAATAGATTATTTCGACTTGAAAAGAGAATTGCTAGATATCGTGAATAAGCAAGAAAAGTTATTTGATATTTCCCCTAAAAAACTGTAACAAAATAGACACAAATAAACAGTGATAAACCAAAAATTCCATATTGTTTCTAATAGTAGCAACAGGTAAAATATAAAACTGTACTGAGAAAAACGACTATAAAAACAAAATGGGGTATGTTTAGTGTATAAAGCAATCTTATATTTATTTTTTGTCGTCGTTTGCTTAACTGCAGTCGTTTTTTCAAGCTTAAAAGATAATTTTTACTCAATGCTTTAAAAAAATAGGTATTTTCATTAGTACAAGAATTTCCTTCCTATCATAGGCTGTTAATGTAAACAGATAATCAGATAATTAGGAAGGAGTGTCTATATGTATTGTGGAAGAAATATCATGCCAGCAGTTATTCATCCGACTAAATGTTGTGTGAACCATACTTTCTCTACTACAGTGGTTCCACACATTCACCCAACACACACAACTACTGTAAATCACCATATGATCCAACATAAACATTATTTTCCTCAAACTGCCAATGCAGTAAATGAAGTTTCTAATCAGCATTTTAATTGTCCAGGACCAGGACCGATGGGACCAGGAATGGGACCAGGAATGGGACCAGGAATGGGACCAGGAATGGCTCCGGGAATGGGACCAGGAATGGGACCAGGAATGGGACCAGGAATGGGACCGGGAATGGGACCAGGAATGGGACCGGGAATGGGACCGGGAATGGGACCGGGAATGGGACCAGGAATGGCTCCAGGAATGGGACCAGGAATGGCTCCAGGTCAGCGTCCTTTCGGTAGATAGTTAACAATAGCAAGGGCTTTTGCCCTTGTTATTTTATTTACACATTTACACTACACATATATTCATTCAGTGAGGAGGCAAAGTTTGGTTAAAGTATTATCAATTTCAGGTTACAAAGGTTTTGAATTGGGGATTTTTAAAAAAGATCATCCATCTGTTACTTTTATTAAAGTAGCAATCAAAAAGAGTCTATTGTCACTACTCGATGATGGATTAGAATGGGTGTTGATTAGTGGGCAGTTAGGTACGGAGCTTTGGGCAGCAGAGATAGTTTTTGAACTACAGGTTGACTTTCCTGACTTAAAATTAGCTGTGATAACACCTTTTCTAAAACAAGAAGAATCGTGGAATGAAGCGAATAAAGAATGGTATACGTCGGTACTTGCACAAGCAGAATTTATTGATTCAGTATCAAAAAAGGGATATGAAAGTCCCCTACAGTTACGTGTGAAGAATCAGTTCTTTATAGAAAAAAGTGACGCTATACTTCTGTTTTATGATCAAGAAAAAGAGGGAAGTCCGAAATACATATACGAAATGGCGATTCAATATCAAAACAATCACGACTATCCGATTCATTTAGTCTCCTTTTATGACCTACAGGCGATTGTTGAGGAAGAAGAACTAAAGCGTATGGATTTTTGATTCAAAAACTGGTGTGGATACTTGAAAAACTCACAAAAAAATCTATAAAGCGATATTAATAAGAAAGAAAAATTGACAAAAGTAGATATTTTTGAGTAAATAATAATAATGATAGGTGAATACTGAGGTGATTTTAGAATGCAATCAGATAAAGTGAAATTAACAGCCAAAGAAATATTAGAAAAAGAATTTAAAACAGGTGTTAGAGGCTATAAACAAGAAGATGTAGATAAATATCTAGATTTAATTATCAAAGATTATGAAGCATTTCATCAAGAAATAGAAGACCTACAGCAAGAAAATCTTCGTTTGCGAAAGCAGCTTGAAGAGTCTTCAAGACGACAGCCGGTAACGCAGCCAGCTGGAACAACGAACTTTGATATCCTAAAACGTTTATCTAATCTTGAAAAGCATGTGTTTGGCAATAAATTATATGATTAATTAATTTGAAAAACGATTTCCAATTTTAAACATTGAATAAGTTGATGTAAATATATATAATACTATATGTGTTCATTAATTACGTTCGGGTAATCGCTGTATTTAGCATTGCTTTATGCAGAGGAAAGTCCATGCTCGCACGAGCTGAGATGCTCGTAGTGTTCGTGCCTAGCGAATTCATAAGCTAGGGCAGTCTTAAGGGCTGACGGCCGGGAAAATACCTAAGTCCTTTTGGATATGGTATGAATACCTATAAAAGTGCCACAGTGACGGAGCTTTTTCAGAAATGGAAAGGGTGGAACGAGGTAAACCCCACGAGCGAGAAACCCAAATAATGGTAGGGGCACTTTCTCTAAGGAATTGAACGAGGAGAAGGACAGATTCTTGTAATCTGTAGATAGATGATTACCACCTAAGTACGAGACGTTAATCGTCGTTTGCAGTACTCTGGTACAGAACATGGCTTACAGAACGTTTTTAATGAAAAATTAATCTTACTTAATCGACTCTCCAAACGAGGAGAGTCTTTTTATTTTCGCTACAGAAGAGTTTATTGCATTTGACCAAAGATTTTGGTCTATAATGAAAGGATACTGCATTTTTTTAAAAATACCATACATATGTGACGAATAAGGGTGAAAATAATGGGTAAATATCAATTAATAGCAACCGCAGCAATGGGACTCGAGTCCTTAGTAGCAAAAGAAGTTCGAGCATTAGGATACGAATGTGAAGTAGAAAATGGAAAAGTCATTTACACAGGTGATGAAACAGCAATTGCCCGCAGTAATTTATGGCTCCGCACTGCAGACAGGGTAAAAATAAGAGTGGGTGAATTTAAAGCATTGACCTTTGATGAGTTATTTGAGAAAACTAAGGGTTTGCCATGGGAAAAGTTTTTGCCTGAGAATGCAGAATTTCCTGTTATCGGTAAGTCTGTTAAATCAACACTTTTTAGTGTCTCTGATTGCCAAGCCATTGTAAAAAAAGCAGTTGTAGAAAGATTAAAAAAACACTATAACCGTAGTACTTGGTTTGAAGAGAATGGCGCCTTTTACCGGATTGAAGTAGCTTTATTAAAGGATATTGCCACGATTACAATTGATACGAGTGGTCAGGGTCTTCACAAACGTGGCTATCGTGTTGACCAAGGAGAAGCACCACTTAAAGAGACACTTGCAGCTGCCTTAGTGATGCTAACTAACTGGAAGGCAGATCATCCGTTTATGGACCCTTTCTGTGGTTCTGGCACGATTCCAATTGAGGCAGCATTAATCGGGCAAAACATAGCTCCGGGCTTCAACCGAGAATTTGCTTCTGAAGGATGGGACTGGATGCCCGGAAAAGTTTGGGATGATGCTCGAACAGAGGCGGAGGACCTAGCAAACTATGACCAGCCTCTTGATATTCTTGGAACGGATATAGATCACCGGATGGTTAAGATTGCTCAGGAAAATTCATTTGAAGCTGGATTAGGAGATCTCATTAAGTTTAAGCAAATGCAGGTAAGGGATATCTCAACTCCGAAAGAATATGGTGTGATTGTTGGTAATCCACCCTATGGGGAAAGAATTGGAGATAAACCTGAAGTGGAACATATGTATAAGGAAATGGGTCAAGCATTCAGCAAGCTAGATACATGGTCAATTTATATTTTGACCTCAAATGAAGAGTTTGAACAATTTTATGGCAGACGTGCAACTAAAAAAAGAAAGCTTTTCAATGGCTTTATTCGAACAGATTTGTATCAATATTGGGGGAAGAAACCTCCGCGTACCTTCGAATAAATCGTTATCATTGACACCTCTCTTTCCTTGACATTAGGCACTTTTACGTTAAAATAAAACAGTTGAATATAGAAAATAAAATGATATGAGGTAGCGTCTTCCTAAAGGCGCTATTATTTTTTGTAAGGGAGGGTTTTTTTTGCAAAGTAAGATACCATTTGAAGTTACTAAATCTGAATCCTTTTATGACAAATTAAGTGAGTGGATTGGCGACTTATTTTACGATATATTACCCGAAGCAGGGTTTGAATTAAGAGACGAACAAATTTTCATGGCCTTTCAGTTAGAAAAAGCATTTAAAGAAAAAAAGGTGATGTTTGCCGAAGCAGGTGTGGGTACTGGGAAGACTATTGTATATTTACTTTATGCCATCATGTATGCTCGATATACAAATAGGCCAGCAGTCGTAGCCTGCGCGGATGAAACCTTGATTGAACAGCTTGTTAAAAAAGAAGGAGACATAGCAAAGCTTGAAAAAATACTTGGTTTAAGCTTTGATGTAAGGTTAGCAAAATCCAGAGATCAATATCTTTGTTTGAAAAAGTTAGATCATGTTAAACAAACCGATTTCAATGATGATATCGCTGATATTTATGAACAATTACCTGACTTTGTCCACAATGACGGTTCGATGCAAAAGTTTGAAAAGTACGGGGATAGACGGGACTACCCTACATTATCAGATGAATCATGGGATAAAGTAAATTGGGATGCCATTCAAGATTGTTTCACATGTGAGAAAAGACACCGGTGTGGCCTTACATTAAATAGGGATTTCTACCGCCATTCTACAGATTTAATTATCTGTTCACATGACTTCTATATGGAACATATTTGGACAAAAGAATCGAGAAAACGTGAAGGACAGTTACCGCTTTTACCAGAGCATTCATCAGTCGTATTTGATGAAGGGCATCTCCTAGAATTCGCTGCTCAAAAGGCGTTAAGTTACCGCTTTACCGATGCAACGTTAGAAACACTGCTAACAAGGTTAATGGAAAATGAAGTACGCGAAAAAACTTTGTATACAATTGAAGAAGCCTTATTGGATAACGATAAATTTTTCAGTTCCATTTCCGAGTTCTCTGTTCCTTCGCAAGGCTCGGAAAAGCAAATGATCACATTAAATCCACAAGTAATAAAATACGGTAAAAAGTTGTTGAGTAAGCTACAACAATTAGAAGAGGAACTGGTATTTGAAAGTGAATTGTATGTTATTAATGAGTACGATTTAAGGATTGTGGAAGAATACCTGGAGCAGATTACGTATTCCCTTTCTCTTTTCCTAAAGGAAATGAATGGGATTACTTGGTTTGAGGAAGTTGGCTATGAACGTACCCTTGTTATTATGCCAAAAATGGTTGAAGAAGTTTTGAGAGACGATGTATTTTCGCAGAAAAAAC
>JAQSXG010000176.1 GCA_029256785.1 Neobacillus sp. | reverse complement strand
GTATAGATGCGGGAGCGAATGTTCTTGTGGCAGGCTCAGCTATATACAATCAGGAAGATTACGCAAAAGCAATATCATCAATTAGAGGATAAAGTGGAAAAGGCCGGCATTTTTTAGCTGGCCTTTTGCGTATAGAAATGAGGGACTTTTATGATTATTAATATTATGGCTGGAGGTCCAGTAGAACTTCTTCCAAATTTAAAAGAATATAACAGCGAAAATGTAATTTGGGCAGGTGTGGACCGTGGTGTGCACACTCTATTAAAAGCAAATATTAAACCAAGTATTGCTTTTGGAGATTTTGATTCGGTTACAATAGAGGAATTTACTGAGATTCAAAAAAAAGTGGATGAAATGAAACGCTATAAACCTGAAAAAGATGAAACAGATCTGGAACTTGCCTTAAATTGGGCGGTCGAACAGAACCCTGAATTGATACAAATATTTGGTGCAACCGGCGGCAGGATCGATCATTTTTTTGCTAATGTTCAATTATTGGTCAATCCACTTCTTCAAGGGAAATCAATCCTAATCCAGCTGATTGATTGTCAGAATATCGTATATATCAAAGGTTCAGGTAGATATAAAATAGAAAAATTGTCAGACAAAAAGTACATATCATTTGTTCCCGTATCCTTTAATATCAAGGATCTCACACTCCAAGGCTTTAAATACCCATTAAATAACCGTCATATTTCTATTGGATCCACATTATGTATTAGTAATGAACTTATTAGTGATTATGGTACTTTTTCATTTTCCGAAGGCATATTATTAGTGATAAGAAGTGATGATTAATAGGCATTATAAAAGTGGTACTAATTTCGTTCGTAGGAATAAAATAGTAAGGGCGTACGAGAGAAGTTTAGATGTGTGAGATGGTGAGGAGGGACATTATGAAATTTTATACGATTAAACTGCCAAAGTTTTTAGGCGGACTTGTCCGAGCGATGATTGGTGCTTTTAAAAAGAATGATTAAAAAATAGGACCTAGTTGCATGATGTTAAAAAAGTCCAAAACCGTTTTAGCACCTATTTAATTAGGTGCTTTTTATTTTTATGAAATTTGGGAAGAATGATATATAGAAAGAGCATCCTAATTTAGGATGCTCACACATTTTTAAACGCGTTCTACTTTACCAGATCTTAATGCTCTTGCAGAAACCCAAACACGCTTAGGCTTTCCATCAACAAGAATACGTACTTTTTGTAGGTTAGCACCCCATGTACGCTTGTTAGCGTTCATAGCGTGTGAACGTGCATTTCCAGATGTTGTTTTTCTTCCAGTTACAACACATTTACGTGGCATAATGATTCCCTCCTTATTACCAAAAGCTTTATACAGCATTTCCGTTATTGTCTAAAGATACTTTAATAATTTATCATACAACCCATTTGAATGCAATAGTGTTTAATAAACCATTCAAGAAAAATACCTTGACATGCATTTTATTTTGATTCAGTTTATAATAAGTACCAAGTATGACTTTCAAATTTCACTTGACTATAGTAAAATGTCTTTAGCCAAGGAGTAAATTCCATAAGGGGGAACGATTCATGTCCATTGAACTAAAAACCAAGTACGGACAAATTGATATTTCAAATGAAGTAATCGCCACCATCGCTGGAGGAGCCGCAATCGATTGTTATGGGATCGTCGGTATGGCTTCAAAGAATCAAATCAAAGACGGTCTAACAGAAATACTGCCTAAATAAAATTTTACTCGCGCTGTGATTGTTCGCCAGGAGAATGAGGAAGTACATATTGATATGTATATTATTGTTAGCTATGGAACGAAAATTTCCGAGATTGCCCACAATGTGCAATCAATGGTTAAATACACACTCGATAAGACCGTAGGATTGGCCGTTGAATCGGTAAATATATACGTTCAGGGAGTTCGTGTGACGACCCCATAAAGCGCGTGTAACGACCGTAAGTTCGTGTAACCACGAACCTTAGTAGAGGAGGAAAGTTTGTGTCAATAACAGCATTAGATGGAAAACGTTTTGCTGAAATGGTGATTCAAGGTGCGAATCATTTAGGTGCCAATGCAAAAATGGTAGATGCATTAAACGTTTTTCCTGTGCCCGATGGTGATACTGGAACGAATATGAATTTATCAATGACCTCAGGGGCAAAGGAAGTAAGAAATAACGTTCAGGAACATATTGGAAAAGTAGGGATTGCCCTTTCAAAAGGATTACTAATGGGGGCCCGTGGGAATTCAGGAGTAATCCTGTCTCAATTATTCCGTGGATTTTCAAAAGCGGTTGAAACAAAGGCGGCCATCTCTGGAAAAGAATTCGCTGCTGCACTTGAGTCAGGTGTTGAAACAGCTTATAAAGCGGTAATGAAACCTGTTGAGGGAACTATTTTAACCGTAGCAAAGGATTCTGCTAAAAGGGGAGTTCAAGCATCACTTAAATCAAATGATATTATTGTGATTATGGATGAAGTTTTAAAAGAAGCCAGGGCATCACTGAAGCGTACTCCTGATTTACTACCAGTTCTTAAGGAAGTTGGAGTGGTTGATAGTGGTGGGCAAGGTTTAGTTTTTGTATATGAAGGATTTCTCGCAGTCTTAAAGGGAGAAAAGCTTCCAGAAACACCAGAACTTTTATCTATGGATGACTTGGTAAGTACGGAGCATCACAAAAGTGTTCAAAGTCATATGAATACTGAGGATATCGTTTTTGGGTATTGTACAGAATTTATGGTGAGATTAGAAAATGATAAAACCGCAAAGCATCCGTTTAAAGAGGAAGTTTTCCGAAACGACCTTAGTAAGCTTGGTGATTCGTTGCTTGTCATTGCTGATGAAGAGGTTGTCAAGGTTCATATTCATTCAGAACAGCCTGGTGATTGCTTGAGCTATGGACAGCGATATGGCAACTTAATCAATATGAAAATTGAAAACATGCGCTTGCAGCATACGAATATCGTTGGAGAAACTAGTGCATTAGTATCAAATTCTCCAGTTCCTTCGAAGGAACAGCAAGAATACGGCATTGTTACGGTTTCTATGGGATCAGGTATTGCTGAATTATTTAAGAGTATTGGCGCCCATGCGGTTATTGAGGGCGGACAAACGATGAATCCTAGTACAGAGGATATCGTAAAAGCAGTTAAGGAAGTAAATGCTAAAAAGGTATTTATTTTGCCTAATAATAAGAATATTATTATGGCTGCAGAGCAAGCCGCGGACGTCGCAGAAGAGGAAATATACGTAATTCCATCTAAAACCGTCCCACAGGGTCTTACAGCTCTTTTAGCCTTTAATCCAAGCGGAGATGTAGATTCTAACCTTGGGGCAATGAAAGAGGCTCTACAGCAAGTCAAAACTGGACAAATTACCTTTGCTGTCCGTGATACTCAAATCGATGGATTAGAGATTGAAAAAGACGACTTCATGGGAATAGCCGAAGGGAAAATTGTCGTAAAAAACAAAGACAAAGGAAAAGTAGCAGAAGAGCTACTTTCACAGATGTTAGATGATGAATCTGAAATCCTAACTATCATTTATGGTGAAGATGTTAAGGAATCTGAAGTAAATTCATTAGTTCAATTTGTTGAAAATCAATATGGTGATGTTGAAGTAGAGCTTCATAACGGAAAACAACCATTATATTCTTTTATCTTTGCAATAGAATAAATGCTAAAATAGAAGGGGAAACCCTTCTTTTTTTCTGTAGTAAAAAGATGTGAACCAGGTGACAGTTATTGTTCAAGGGGGAAGGAATAGTCTTGCGTAATGTTGCAGAACTAAAACAATCTGTTTCAGTTTTAAAAGGGATAGGTGAAGAAACAGCGGAAAATTTGGCAGAGATGAAAATCTATACGGTCGAAGATTTATTGGAGTATTTTCCTTATCGCTATGAAGACTATTCGCTTAGGGATCTAGCGGAAGTAAAGCACGAAGAGAAAATAACGGTGGAAGGCAAGGTTCATAGTGAGCCTTCACTGGCATACTTCGGACGGAAGAAATCGAAGTTGACCATCAGAATGTTTGTTGGACAATACTTAATCAAAGTAGTATTTTTTAACCAGCCTTATTTGAAAAATATACTAATAATAAATGAAACAATAACGGTTACAGGAAAATGGGATGCTCATCGGCAAACGATTACGGCCACAGAAATGCAGGCGGGGAATAATACAAAACCTAAGGATTTTGAACCTGTATACTCACTTAAAGGTAAAATTACCACAAAGGGTATGAGGAAATTTATTAGCGTTGCATTTGGTCAATTTGGTCAAGCCATAGAAGAAAATTTACCGCCATCACTCGTAAAAAAATATCGTTTGCTTAATCGGCAAGATGCAATAAGAGCGATGCATTTTCCGCAAGACCCAGAAGCAGTCAAGCAAGCTAGACGTCGTGTTGTTTATGAAGAATTTTTATTATTTCAATTAAAAATTCAAGCACTGAGGAAGTTTGAAAGAGAACATTCGCCAGGTATTGAACAAATCATTAACCAGACCAAAGTTCAAGAGTTTATTCACGGCTTACCATTTCCATTGACTGGAGCTCAAAATCGCGTTGTTACAGAAATCTTGACTGACTTACAATTACCGCTTAGAATGAACCGGCTCTTACAAGGGGATGTTGGATCTGGGAAAACTGCTGTAGCAGCGATTGGTTTATATGCTAGTGTAACGGCAGGATTTCAGGGTGCGTTGATGGTGCCGACTGAAATTCTAGCAGAACAACACTTAGAGTCTATGAAAGCCTTATTTGAGCCATTTAAGGTTCGCTGTGAGCTCTTAACTAGTTCAGTAAAGGGCAAGAAAAGAAGAGAAATTCTCCAGGAATTAGCGGATGGACACGTTGATATTTTAATAGGGACGCATGCTCTCATACAAGAAGAGGTAACCTTTAAGCAATTAGGGTTTGTAATTACGGATGAACAGCACCGCTTTGGTGTTGAACAGCGACGTGTGCTCAGGGAAAAAGGAGATAATCCTGATGTACTGTTTATGACTGCGACTCCGATTCCAAGAACACTAGCAATTACAGTATTTGGTG
This sequence comes from Neobacillus sp., assembly GCA_029256785.1. Lineage (GTDB taxonomy): Bacteria > Bacillota > Bacilli > Bacillales > Cytobacillaceae > Neobacillus. Next base: position 8,329 of record JAQSXG010000176.1, on the reverse strand, counting down.
AGATGGATGTTTCTATTATTGATGAAATGCCTGCAGGCAGAAAGTCAATAGAGACATATTGGGCAAAGCCTGAAATGCTAGATAGGGTACTTCAATTCGTTGAGAAGGAATTGTCTAAAGGCCATCAGGCGTATGTAATATGCCCGCTAATTGAGGAATCGGACAAACTTGACGTCCAAAATGCGCTTGATGTTCATACCACTTTAAGCCATTACTATTACAATCGCTATAAAGTAGGATTAATGCACGGTCGCTTAAGTTCTGAAGAAAAGGATTCTGTAATGAAACAGTTTAGCAGCAATGAAGTTCAAGTACTTGTTTCAACAACAGTGGTTGAAGTAGGGGTGAACGTTCCAAATGCTACAATGATGGTTATTTACGATGCGGAGAGATTTGGACTATCCCAGTTGCATCAGTTACGAGGTCGTGTAGGAAGAGGCAGTGAACAATCGTATTGCATTTTACTTGCAAATCCAAAGTCAGAGGTTGGTCAGGAACGAATGAGAATTATGACTGAAACGAATGATGGTTTTGTATTGAGTGAAAGAGATCTTGAACTCCGTGGACCAGGTGATTTCTTTGGAAAAAAACAAAGTGGTATACCTGAGTTTAAGGTTGCGGATATGGTTCATGATTATCGAACCCTCGAAACAGCTAGACATGATGCTACTTTAATGATCCAATCAAAGGTATTTTGGTCAGCTCCAGAGTACAAATACTTAAGAAATCAACTTGAGGAAACGGGTGTATTGGAAGGTGAAAAACTGGATTAGCTTTTCAAAATTATCTGGTGCAGATTGCAGAATGAAAAATTTATTCTTGCAATCTGCATTTTCTAATTTTATACTACTATTAGTACCTAGTCATAATATCTCGGACGGTGTGTTTAAAAATGAAAAAAACTAAAAAAGAACGACAACATTTGTTAACCATAACTATTAAAGAAAATCCATTTATTACAGATGAAGACCTTGCAGAAAAATTTCTAGTGAGTGTGCAAACCATTCGTCTTGATCGTTTAGAACTTTCTATTCCTGAATTGCGTGAACGGATTAAATATGTGGCAGAGAAACAATTTGATGAGGTTCGGTCGCTGCCAATTGAAGAGGTAATCGGTGAAATTATTGATATTGAACTAGATCACAGTGCGATATCAATCTTCGAAGTGAAAGAAGAACATGTTTTTAAAAGGAATCAAATTGCAAGGGGCCATCATGTTTTCGCCCAGGCAAATTCACTGGCTGTAGCAGTGATTAATGACGAACTTGCTTTAACTGCAAAAGCTAACATACAATTTAAACGCTCCGTTAAACAGGGTGAACGAGTCATTGCCAAAGCAAAAGTTATCAAGATTGATGATGGTATTGGTCGGACAATTGTTGAGGTAACAAGCTTTGTAAACCAAGAGCATGTTTTTACAGGCGAATTTGAAATGTATCGCTCAGAAAAATCATTAAAGGATGAGACTAGATGAAAATAGCTATCGATGCAATGGGTGGCGACCATGCTCCAAAGGAAATCGTTAATGGTGTAATGAAAGCTGTAGAAGCATTCCCGGATATACATATTACCCTTGTTGGGGATGAAACAGAAATAAATAAATACTTAACAAACCACGAGAGAATTACTATCCTCCATACAACCGAGGTCATACTCGGGACGGATGAGCCAGTAAGGGCCGTCCGCCGAAAAAAAACGGCTTCAATGGTTCTTGCAGCACAGCAAGTAGCGGATGGTACAGCAGATGCCTGTATTTCTGCAGGGAATACGGGTGCATTAATGGCGGCTGGACTTTTTGTAGTAGGAAGAATTAATGGTATTGATCGTCCGGCCCTTTCACCAACATTACCAACCATTGGTGGAGAAGGTTTTCTTCTACTAGATGTTGGAGCCAATGTAGATGCGAAGCCTGAGCATCTACTTCAATATGCAATTATGGGCTCAATTTATTGTGAAAAGGTTAGGGGGGTCACTAAGCCGCGAGTGGGGCTGTTAAATATTGGGGCCGAAGAGAAAAAGGGCAATGAATTAACAAAACAGGCATTTGAACTTTTGAAAAATGCAAATATAAATTTTATTGGAAATGTCGAGGCTAGGGACTTACTTGATGGTGTGGCTGATGTTGTTGTCACAGATGGATTTACAGGTAATATGGTGTTAAAAACCATTGAAGGAACGGCACTTTCGATGTTTAAAATGTTAAAAAGTTCCTTAATGAGCAGCTTGAAAAGTAAATTAGCCGCATCAGTCTTAAAGCCTGAATTTGCTGCACTTAAAAATACGATGGATTACTCAGAGTATGGCGGTGCTGGACTGTTTGGCTTAAAGGCTCCGGTGATTAAAGCGCACGGTTCTTCCAATGGGCAATCTATTTTTAGTGCTATTCGGCAAACGCGTGAGATGGTAGAAAAAGATGTGGTTGGCCTAATCACCATGTCAATTGCTGAAGAAACGTCCAATAAAGATCTTTAAGAAGGAGGGCTTATATGGGTAAAATCGCATTTGTTTTTCCCGGACAAGGCTCACAAGTAGTTGGGATGGGAAAACAGCTTGCCGAGCAATATACCGAGATTCTTGCATATTTTAAAAAGGCTGACGATACGCTTTCTTATGAGTTGAGTAAACTTATCTTTGAAGGTCCTCAAAGTGAACTAACTTTGACTGTTAATACGCAACCTGCCCTGTTAACAACGAGTATCGCAATTGTTGAATTATTTAACAAAGCCGGTATTAAGGCTGATTTTCTAGCAGGACATAGCTTAGGTGAATATACAGCACTTGTAGCTAGCGGCGCACTTGCCTTTGAGGAAGGGGTATATGCGGTAAGGAAACGCGGGGAGTTTATGGAGCGTGCAGTTCCTAATGGTGAAGGATCGATGGCAGCAGTGTTAGGCATTGATCGGGAAAGTCTTGCTGCAGTTACGAATGAAGTGACGGAAGCGGGATTCCCAGTTTCACTGGCTAATTTGAATTGTCCGGGTCAGATTGTTATTTCTGGATCTAGAAAAGGTGTCGAGCTAGCTTCAGAACGAGCAAAAGCAGTAGGTGCGAAAAGAGCGATTCCACTTGAAGTAAGTGGACCGTTTCATTCTTCCTTAATGAAACCTGCAGCGGAAGAATTACAGGATGTTTTGGACAAACTTCAAATGAAGGATTCCGCCATCCCTGTCATTGCCAACGTTTCAGCCCAACCAATGAGTGAGGCATCTGAAATTAAGAAAAACCTCCTTGAACAGTTATACTCCCCAGTGTTGTGGGAGGATTCAATCGTAAGTATGGTTGAATTAGGAGTTGATACATTTATTGAGATTGGTCCTGGAAAGGTGTTATCAGGATTAATAAAAAAAATAAATCGAAATGTTAAAGTCTACTCGGTTTCTGATGAAGCTAGTTTTCAAGCAATGGTTAAGGCATTAAAGGAGGAACAACAATGACGTGTGTCCAATACTGAGGAAGTAACTGCGATGGTTAAAGAAGCGGTGGACCGGTTTGGGAACTTAGATATACTTGTGAATAATGCAGGAATAACCAAAGATAATTTATTAATGAGAATGAAAGAAGAAGAATGGGACGATGTCATTAATATTAATCTTAAAGGTGTATTTCTCTGCACAAAAGCTGTTACTAGGCAAATGATGAAACAGCGTGTCGGGCGGATTATCAATATCACCTCCGTTGTTGGTGTCAGTGGAAATCCGGGTCAAGCAAACTATGTTTCAGCCAAAGCAGGTGTCATTGGATTAACTAAAACAACAGCAAAAGAACTTGCATCACGTAATATCACCGTAAATGCCATTGCACCAGGGTTTATCTCGACAGATATGACAGATAAATTATCTGACGATGTAAAATCAGAGATGTTAAAACAAATTCCTTTAGCCCGTTTAGGCGAACCTAAGGATATTGCTAAAATGACTGCATTCTTGGCATCAGATGATGCATCCTACATTACCGGCCAAACGCTTCACATTAACGGTGGTATGGTTATGTAACTTTTTTATCATGATTGTGTATTATTTTTTTGATATACTTTATAATAGCTTGAGGGGAGGTGAACAAGCATGGCAGAGGTTTTAGAACGTGTTACAAAAATCATCGTCGACCGTCTAGGAGTAGATGAGTCACAAGTGAAGCTTGAAGCTTCCTTTAAGGATGATCTTGGCGCTGATTCCCTAGATGTTGTTGAACTAGTAATGGAATTAGAAGATGAATTCGATATGGAAATTTCTGATGATGATGCAGAAAAAATCGGCACGGTTGGTGATGCTGTTACCTACATAAATAGCAAGGCATAATCGTAGGATTTCTTCAAAAGCTCCGTTTTCAAACGGAGCTTTCTTCTGTATTATAAAACTTGGTAGCTTTAAAAAACTACCAAGTTTCTTTGTGTTTTAAACTAGGTTTAATTAAAATTAGGGTTGAATTTGTAAACTAATTGCAAGGTGGAGACTTTTATGCGCAGAAATGGCAAGGAAAAAGAAATGAACAATCGCGCAAAGGAAAATCAATTTAAAGATTTTCAAACAAAGATCGGTATTCATTTTGAAAATGAAAAATTATTAAAACAAGCTTTTACCCATTCATCATATGTGAATGAGCATCGCAGAAAGCCTAATGAAGATAATGAAAGGCTTGAATTTTTAGGAGATGCTGTCCTTGAACTAACGGTTTCTCAATTCCTTTTTAAAAAATACCCAATGATGAGTGAAGGTGAATTAACAAAGCTCAGAGCAGCCATTGTTTGTGAACCCTCGCTTGTAACATTAGCCAATGAACATAATTTTGGAAGTTTAATTTTGTTGGGAAAAGGAGAAGAAATGACAGGCGGCAGAGAGCGCCCCGCGCTGCTTGCAGATGTGTTTGAAGCTTTCATTGGAGCGCTTTATTTAGATAAAGGGCTTGATGTAGTAATCGAGTATCTTGAAAGAAATGTCTTTCCTAAAATCAATGCCGGTGCTTTTTCTCATGTGATGGATTATAAGAGTCAGTTACAAGAATTAATACAAAGAGATGGGTCAGGAGTGATTGAATATCGCGTTCTCCTTGAAAAGGGACCGGCCCATAATAAAGAATTCGTTTCAAGAGTTTCACTTAATAGTGAGGAAATTGGAATAGGATCGGGAAAGTCTAAAAAAGAAGCAGAACAGCGTGCCGCCCAAATGGCTCTTGATGTATTAAGAAATAAGACAACTAAGTAAAACTTAAAATGCTCAGGAAGATTCTTGCCAGCTAGGGAGGATAAAGAAATGTATTTAAAACGGTTGGACATAATTGGATTTAAATCCTTTGCTGAGCGCATTGGAGTCGATTTTGTCCCAGGAGTAACGGCTGTTGTTGGCCCAAATGGCAGTGGGAAAAGCAATATAACTGATGCTATCCGCTGGGTTTTGGGGGAACAATCTGCTAAATCACTTCGAGGTTCTAAAATGGAGGATATCATTTTTGGTGGTAGTGATACGAGAAAACCATTAAATTATGCTGAGGTAACGCTCACACTCGACAATAATGACCAAGGACTCGCTATTGATTATAACGAAGTAAGTGTAACGAGGAGAGTCTCTCGCTCAGGGGAAAGTGATTTTTTAATAAATAAACAGCCCTGTAGGCTAAAAGATATTGTTGATTTATTTATGGATTCAGGACTTGGAAGAGAAGCATTTTCAATTATTAGCCAAGGAAAAGTAGAAGAGATTCTAAATAGTAAAGCAGAGGACCGCCGCACGATTTTTGAGGAAGCCGCTGGAGTTTTAAAATATAAAAACCGCAAGAAAAAGGCTGAAGCTAAACTTTCAGAAACACAGGAGAATCTTAACCGTGTTTATGACATTTTGCACGAATTAGAAAGTCAAGTTGAACCACTTAAAATTCAGGCATCTATAGCCAAGGACTTTCTAGAGAAAAAAGAGGAACTTGAAAAAATTGAAGTTGCATTAACGGTTTATGATATCGAAGACCTTCATGAGAAGTGGGAAACTTTATCTAAACAGCTTTTGGAGCATCAACAAGAAGAAGTTACGCTTTCTGCAAAGTTGCAGGTAAAGGAAGCAAAAATAGAGGAAACTAGAGATCATATATTCGCCTTGGATGAATCTATCACAGACTTGCAAAGTGTTCTCTTGCAGGCTACAGAAGAGCTAGAGAAGCTCGAAGGTAGGAAGGAAGTTCTTAAGGAACGTAAAAAAAATTCTACACAAAATAAGGAACAGCTAAAAAATAGTATTGCTGAATACAGTGAAAAGGTTAGCCAGCTTAAGAAGAATAAAGAGTCTCAAGCAGATCTTGTTCATACATTAAGTGAACAAGTGATTTCATTAAAGGTCTTGGTAAAAGAAAAACAGGAAAAGCTTTCCCTTTTTACGGAAAATATTGAGGGGGAAATTGAATCATTAAAAAGTGAGTATATCGAACTTCTTAATGATCATGCCGGAGCAAAGAATGAGCTGAAATTTATTGATCAGCAGTTAGAACAGCAAGAACGAAGAAACATGCGTCTGGATACAGAAAATAATAAGTGTATTCTAGAAAGACAATCAGCGAATACAAAAAGACGTCAAATTCAATCAAAGTTAGAAGAAGTACAAGAGAAATTAACAAACCAAGTTGTAAGCTTTCGAGAACAACAGCGACAACTAGAGACGCTAAAAAATAATTATCAGAAACAAGAAAAGTCTTTATATCAAGCATATCAGATTCTTCAACAGGCAAAATCTAAAAAAGAAATGCTGGAAGAATTAGAAGAGGACTACTCGGGGTTTTTCCAAGGAGTAAAGGAAGTACTTAAGGCACGAGGGAATAAGCTTCAGGGGATTGAAGGGGCAGTAGCAGAGCTCGTTACTGTACCTAAGGAGTACGAAACGGCAATTGAGACTGCATTTGGTGGAGCTTTGCAACATGTCGTTGTAGAAAATGAGCAAAATGCAAGAACGGCTATTCAGTTTTTGAAACAAAATTCCTTTGGCCGAGCAACGTTTTTACCATTAACTGTTATTAAAGGGAGAGTACTTTCTCCTTCACAACTGACAGCAATTCAAAATCATCCATCCTTGATTGGAACGGCTGTTAGTTTAGTAAACTTCGAACAAAAATATGCGGAAGTCATGAATAATCTTTTAGGCAATGTTGTCATAACGAAAGACCTAAAGGGTGCGAATGAATTAGCGAAAATCCTACAATACCGGTGCCGGTTGGTTACACTTGACGGAGACATCGTTAATCCGGGTGGGTCAATGACTGGAGGGGCGGTCAAACAAAAAACAACCTCTTTGTTAACCAGAAAAGGAGAACTAGAAGACTTAAAAGAAAAACTTGCGATCATGGATGGTAAAATTGTTGGTTTAGAAACACTTGTTAAAAAATTAAAAGCTGAAGTCCAATCAAATGAACAACAGCTAGAAACATTGCGATTGAATGGTGAGGAAATACGTGGGATGGAGCAATCCTTGAAGGGTGACCTCCGTGAAGCTGAGTTTGAAGAGAAGAATATTAATGAACGTCTAGCTATTTATGACCTGGAAAAGGACCAATTTGCTAACGAGCTTATGTCATTAACGGAACGCAAAAAGCAACTTCATACAGCAATTGGGGATTACAAGGCTAAAATAGGATTGCTTGATACACAAATTAATAAACTCACAGAGCAAAAAACTCAAGACTCTACGTCTAAAGACGTTCTAACAAATGAAATAAATGAGTTAAAAGTAAAATTTGCTGAAAAAAATGTCCAATACACAAATACAAAAGAACGATATGAGCAGATTCAAAAAGAATTAGCTGAGAATGAACAAAAGCTTTCTCTTTATTCCGAGGATCTTCAGCTCTTAGCCTCAGAAATGTCTACCAGTACATCAGGGGAAGAACAATTGGAAATTGCAGCAAAAAGAAAGCAACAGGATAAGGAAGAAACGATACAGCTTATTTCGATTAGAAGAAAAGAGCGTTTAGAGTTGCAATCTGGACTTGAAAATGCAGAAGCAGACGCAAAAGAGATGAAACGTCTTCATCGCGGTTTGGTTGGCGTTTTAAAGGATGAAGAAGTGAAGATCAATCGTTTAGACGTCGAGCTTGAAAACAGGTTAACTCAACTTAGAGAAGAATATTTGCTTTCTTTTGAGGCTGCGAAGGAACAATATCCATTAATGATTCCAATCGAAGACGCTAGGAAAAAAGTAAAATTAATCAAACTGGCAATTGAAGAGTTGGGTAATGTTAATATTGGTGCCATAGAAGAATATGAGAGAGTCTCTGAAAGGTACGAATTCTTGCATGAACAAAAAACTGATCTGCAAGAGGCAAAGGATACACTCTTTCAGGTAATTGATGAAATGGATAG
>JAQSXG010000175.1 GCA_029256785.1 Neobacillus sp. | reverse complement strand
TCAGCAAAAACACAGCTGCAAAAGAAATAAGGGAAATTCCAAAGTGAAGAGCGAGTACAAAATCGGATTGTCCCCATTTAACTGCTGCTGCCCCAATTAATCCCTGTAGGGCGATAAAGAATACGGAGAGAAAGGATAGAAATTTTGTCTCTCTAATGTGTCCAATGGATTTCCAGGTCCAAATCGATAGAATTAATACCAAAATTCCAACTCCGCCTGACACAAGTCTATGTGCAAGTTCTATTACTAATTCAAGCGTAATATCAGTAGGTAGGAATTGACCGTTGCAAAGTGGCCATGATCTTCCGCATCCCATACCTGATTCCGTCTTTGTTACTAATGCACCACCTAATAAAACAAGTATCATTCCAATTGTAGTGGCAACCGCAAGCCACTTTAAAGATCGTCGCAAATAATTCACCTTCTTAATAAATGTTTAATGCTTTTCTAGTAATTATTATAGATTTGATAACAATATGGTAATGAAGAGTAAAAGTACTACCCTATCATAACGAAAACAAGTAAAAAAGGACAGAAAATCATTCTCATTTTCATTATTTTTTTTAAAAAATATCTGTATTTAGATAATGATTAGTTTTCACTATTATTATAGTAAAAACTATAATTTCGACGGTACCTCATAATTAAAAATACAAAAACTATTTTTCCCTTTAGGATCTGTATAGTTGGGAATAAAAAGTCGAATACTTAATAAATTAAATAATGTTAATGAAGGGTACGGATATTATTAGATTAAATCTTAATTTATTATACTTTTTATTATCTAAAAATTCTAAGATATAGTATAATTGTCATTAAATACATGGTGACACAAATTAGACAAAAAAAATTCTAAAAAAATTCACAAATTCAAACCAAAGTGTGATTTAATATACAGAGAAAGTGATTGTGGAATAACATTATTATAAAATAATAATAGCATATAAATAACTATTATAATTTGGAAAAATTTTATCTGGAGTTTAGAATAATAATTACAAGATATTTTAGGAGGGGAAAAGATGCCTAATTCGAAGGCGATTGGTGAAGCTTCAATTGATACGGGCACACCGAGTCTTAATTCTAGTTTAGAAAAAGCCTCAATGGTGAAAGATTTTATGGCGCTGATTAAAATCGGTATTGTGAATTCTAACCTTATTACTACTTTTACTGGTTTATGGCTGGCACTTCATTTTTCAGGTCAAAGTTTTCTTGGAAGCCTGGATATTGTTTTTTTTACGGTAATAGGCTCCTCTCTGATTGTTGCAGGGTCATGTAGCATAAATAACTACATTGACCGAGATATAGACCATTTAATGGAAAGAACAAAGGATAGACCGACAGTTACTGGGAAGATAGAAGGTTCAAAAGTGCTGGTTTTGGGTATTGTACTAATTGGAATTGGCACTATATTCCTGTCTTTTACTACAATTACTGCAACAGTTATTGGACTGCTTGGAGTTTTTAGCTATGTTGTACTCTACTCGTTATGGTCTAAGCGGCAATTAGTGTCAAATACGATCATTGGAAGTATTTCTGGTGCTGTCCCTCCGCTTATTGGCTGGGCTGCAGTGGACGCCAATCTGGGTATGGTGGCTTGGTCATTGTTTATCATTATGTTTTTTTGGCAGCCTCCTCATTTTTATGCACTAGCGATGAGAAGAGTAGAAGAGTATCGAGCTGCAGGTATACCGATGTTACCGGTAGTTAAGGGATTTAAAACAACAAAAAAACACATCGTACTTTGGGTGATAGCACTATTACCGACACCCATTCTTTTAACCTCATTAGGGATCCCATTCCTCATACTAGCAACTGTATTAAATATTGGTTGGTTGGTATTAGGGATTTATGGATATAAGATCAAAGATGATATTAAGTGGGCAAAGCTAATGTTTGTGTATTCATTGCAATATTTAACAATTTTATTTGTAGCAATGGTCATTGTTACTTTAGTCTAGTTTTGTCTGGATATTCTTTCTTTGGGGAGAATGTTCTACATACATTTTTGATCAAACATAAAAAACAAAATTATTAGTGAAAGAGGGGTTTGATGAAGCTATGAAAAGGCTTGAAAAATGGCGCTTGATTTCGATGTTTGCAATTTTGACGCTAATACTTTCCGGTTGCGGCAAACCATATTTGTCTACTTTGATGCCTGCAGGAGAGGTTGCTGACATTCAATACGATTTAATGAAGTTAAGCACATTAATAATGGTTGGGGTCATTATTATTGTAATGGTAATTTTCTTTGTGGTTATGTTTAAGTTTAAAAGAAAAGATGAAAAAATCCCTAAACAAGTGGAAGGTAGCCACAAATTAGAAATTATCTGGACTGTTGTTCCAATTCTTTTACTTCTTATCCTTGCAGTCCCAACTGTCTCTGCTACCTTTAAGCTTGCAGATGTATCTCCGATGGATAAAAAAGATTCAGATGCTCTAGTTATCAACGTAAGAGCAAATCTATACTGGTGGGAATTTGAGTATCCAAATGAGAAAATTGTTACAGGGCAAGATTTAGTTGTACCGACTGACGAAAAAGTTTATTTCAATTTAAAAGCCTCTGACGTAAAACACTCATTCTGGATTCCTGCAGTGGGTGGGAAACTAGATACAAACACAGACAACGTTAATAAATTTTGGTTAGAATTTGATAGTAAGAGATCAGACGAAGCCGGAAATTTATTCTATGGAAAATGTGCTGAGCTTTGCGGACCATCACATGCATTAATGGACTTTAAGGTAAAGGCGATGAGCCGTGATAACTTTGATAATTGGGTTACAGCTATGCAAGATGTAAAAGAACCACAGCAAGCTGAGACTGAATTGGCTCAACAAGGTCAAGAAATCTTCAATCAAAGCTGTGTAAGCTGTCATGCTGTCACTCCAGCAAACACTACACCTGAGGCTGCACGTCTTGCTCCAAACTTAACGAATTTTGGAGACCGTTCTCGTATTGCGGGTGTATTGGATCATAGTGAAGAAGATTTAAAAAATTGGCTACGTACACCTGATAAATATAAACCAGGCAACAAAATGACTAATACTTATGGACAACTGACAGAAGAGCAGTTAGACGCATTAGCAGAGTATTTATTAGGTTTAAAAGTACAGGAATAATAGGGAATATGGTGAAAGGGAGGTAAAACAAGTGAGTACCTACGCTCAAAAAAAGGGATTCGGAGCAACTTTATGGGATTATCTAACGACAGTTGACCATAAAAAAATCGCGATCCTATATCTTATTGCAGGTGGATTCTTCTTCGTAGTCGGTGGACTTGAAGCAGTATTTATTCGTATCCAACTTGCAATACCAAACAACGATTTTGTAAGTGCAGGATTATTTAATGAAATTATTACTATGCATGGAACAACAATGATTTTCCTTGCAGCAATGCCGCTTGTATTTGCATTTATGAATGCAGTTATGCCTTTACAAATTGGTGCCCGTGATGTGGCCTTCCCGTTTTTAAATGCATTAGGATTTTGGCTTTTCTTCTTCGGAGGAGTATTTCTAAACCTTTCATGGTTTTTTGATGGAGCTCCTGATGCGGGCTGGACATCTTATGCTTCGTTAGCGATGGCTTCAAAAGGACATGGTGTTGACTTTTATGTTTTAGGATTACAGATATCCGGATTAGGTACTCTAATAGGTGGTATCAACTTCTTGGTTACCATTATCACCATGCGTGCACCTGGGATGACATACATGAGAATGCCATTATTTTCATGGACAACATTTGTTACTTCAGCACTGATTTTATTTGCTTTCCCTCCATTAACTGTGGGTCTTGTTTTAATGATGTTTGACCGTATGTTTGGATCGAACTTCTTTGATATCACAATGGGTGGAAACACGGTCATTTGGGAACATTTATTCTGGATCTTTGGGCACCCTGAAGTATATATTTTAGTACTTCCTGCCTTTGGTATTTTCTCGGAAATCTTTCCAATGTTTTCAAGAAAAAGATTATTTGGTTATTCTTCCATGGTATTTGCGACTGTATTAATCGGTTTCTTAGGATTTATGGTTTGGGCGCACCATATGTTTACCACTGGATTAGGTCCAGTAGCTAATGCGATTTTTGCTGTTGCTACGATGGCGATTGGTGTACCGACAGGTATCAAAATATTTAACTGGTTATTGACGATGTGGGGCGGTAGTGTTAAATTCACCACTCCAATGCATTATGCATTTGGATTTATTCCATCCTTTGTTGCTGGTGGAGTAACAGGTGTAATGCTTGCATCTGCTGCAGCTGACTATCAATATCATGATACTTATTTCGTTGTTGCCCATTTCCATTACGTTATTGTTGGTGGAGTGGTGTTTGCGATATTAGCTGGAACACATCTATACTGGCCTAAAATGTTTGGAACCATGTTAAATGAAACGTTAGGAAAAATTACTTTCTGGTTATTCTTTATCGGTTTCCATATGACATTCTTTATTCAGCACTTCTTGGGTCTTTGGGGGATGCCACGACGCGTCTTCACTTACCTTCCGGGCCAAGGCTTTGAGTTGTCCAACTTGATCAGCTCGCTAGGTGCTGTATTTATGTCATTAGGTGTACTTGTACTCCTATATAACATTATTATGACTTCTGTTAAAAATGTTAGAGTAGGTAATGATCCATGGGGAGATGGAAGAACACTTGAGTGGTCCTTACCATCACCACCACCTTTCTATAATTTCAAGCAATTACCGCTTGTGCGCGGTTTAGATGCTTATTGGTTAGAAAAAATGGATGGTAAAAATGGTATGACACCTGCTGAACCATTAGGTGATATCCATATGCCAAATTCATCTTTCCTACCATTTGTTATGGCGTTCGGTTTATTCGTTGCTGCCTTTGGCGCATTGTTCAATATGGATGACAAAGCATGGTCAGTTCCAGTTATAATCCTAGGACTATTAATCACCTTTGGTGCAATGTTCCTTCGTTCTGTTAAAGACGACCATGGTTTCCATATTCATAAAGAAGACTTAATGGATGACGAAAATGATAAGGGGGTTAAGGCATAATGCACGTGGAAGAAAAATTAACTTATGAAACGTGGCCCGCTGAGCCTGAAAAAGCAACCCTTGAGGCAAAAAATAAATTTTTAGGTTTTTGGTTCTTTTTAGGGGGAGAGACTGTTCTGTTTGCCTCTCTCTTTGCCACTTACCTTGCATTAAAAGATAAAGTACCAAATTCATCACATACATTAGCGAAGGACTTATTTGACCTTCCGTTAACATTTGTTGCAACCATGCTGTTATTAACCAGCTCATTAACAAGTGTTTATGCAATGTACCATATGAAAAATTTTAATCATAAGAAAATGAACGTATGGCTAGGACTTACTCTATTACTAGGTGCAGGATTCCTAGCGTTAGAGGTTTACGAGTTTTACCATTATGTACATGAATATGGTCACACCTTTACAAGCAGTGCTTTCGGATCTGCGTTCTATACATTAGTTGGTTTCCATGGTGGTCACGTTGCCTTTGGCCTTATGTGGATTCTTACTTTAATTATTCGCAATTCAAAACGTGGTTTGGACTTGTATAACGCTCCCAAATTCTATGTAGCAAGTCTCTACTGGCACTTTATTGATGTTGTGTGGGTATTCATCTTTACAGTAGTTTATTTAATGGGGATGGTGGGATAAACTGATGACAAATCAACAATTAAATTCAGGTAACCCAAGAGTTGACATTGAATATCGTCGTAGAAAAAGTGCGGAGGAAATGAGACATCAAGTAGTTTCATTTGCATTAATGATTTTCTTAACACTAATTGCTTTTGCTGCTGTAGCTATAGAAGGATTTTCAGCATGGTTTGTTGTTCCAATTATTCTTTTATTAGCAGTAATTCAAGTGATTTTTCAACTGTATTATTTTATGCATATGAGTCACAAAGGTCATGAAGCTCCATCGTTGTTTCTATATTCAGGATTATTCGTGGGATTAGTTACAATCCTTGCCTTTGTTACAATCGTTTGGTGGTAAAAAAGTGAAAATCGGCTTCGGCCGATTTTCTTTATTTAAAAGACAATTTCATTTCTTTGCTTATTCAATTAGCTGCAGTATATAATATAACTGTGTTTTACTAAAAAAATTTGAGGTGATATGCGGTGCTTACATTAGATATTTTTGGCTTTAAAGCACTTTGGAGCCCGTACTTTCTACTAATATTACTAGCAATTGTAGCTGCTTACTTTTTGATTACAATTACGTTCCGGAGTAAGTTCTCAAATAGTGAGCCTTTAACGAAAAAACAAGCAGGGTTATTTCTTCTCTCTATGGCTCTTGTCTATGCAATTAAAGGTTCACCGCTTGATATCATGGCACATTTAATGTTTTATGTTCATATGATTCAAATGGCGATGCTTGTTCTTGTCATCCCACCTATTTTTATTTTTGGAATTCCAGTATGGATTTGGCGAAAACTCTTTAGTATTAAAGTGATCGATGGACTGTTTGCGTTCTTGACAAAGCCACTTATTGCTTTAATTGTTTTTAATGGTTTGTTTTCTTTTTACCATATTCCAATGATTTTTGATCGTGTAATGCAGAATAATGGCTTACACGCAGGATATTCCTTGCTATTATTTGTTGTAGCAATATTTATGTGGTGGCCGCTTATGAACCCTGTACCAGAGCATCAGAAACTAAGTGGTTTGAAAAAAGTAGGATATGTCTTTGCAGATGGAATATTAATTACTCCTGCTTGCGCGTTAATTATCTTTGCGCCAGCATCGATATATTTGACGTATTCAGATCCTACTGTCTGGGCCCAAGTAATGAGCTTATGTGTTGGACCAGCTACCTTTGCAGGTTTAGATATAAGCGGACCTCAATTATTCAGTTCGATGTCATTATTACATGATCAGCAGCTTGGTGGTGTATTAATGAAGGTCATTCAGGAAATTGTTTATGGCTTTGTGTTAGCACATGTTTTCTTTGAGTGGTATCGTAAAGACCAAGCTGATTCTGAAAAGGAATTGGATCAAACCCTTACACCATCTCTCATTAAATAATCTCCCGCAAAACGGGAGATTTTTCTTTTTTATTGAAAATGTAAGAGTAGTCAATTACTATTATTGTAGACATTATAAAAAGAGAGGATATCACTAATGAATTCCTTACCGATTTTACCCACTATTAGTACTAGCTTTATTATCTTAAGTGCAATCACTGTTGCGATTGGGTGGTGGCAGATTAAACAAAGAAAGATTGAGGCACATAAGAAAACAATGTTTCTTGCGGGGGTTTTTGCTCTTATTTTCTTTATTATCTATGCTTCCAGAACAATCTTTATTGGTAACACTGCTTTTGGCGGACCAGATAATATAAAAATCTATTATACTGTATTTTTAATCTTCCATATTACCTTAGCGACATCAGGTGCCGTACTTGGTATAATCTCGATTTTTACTGGATATAAAAATAAACTTTCAATTCACCGTAAACTCGGTCCAATAACTAGCATTGTATGGTTCTTTACTGCTATCACAGGGGTTGCAGTTTATTTATTGCTATATGTCTTCTACCATGGTGGTGAGACGACATCTGTTATTAAGGCTATATTAGGGATATAAAAAAAGTGCCATTCATGGCACTTTTTTTGTGGTCAGAGAGAGGTTTTATTAACAAATACATAGAAATATCATAAGAGGAGCTAGGAGGTTGAAAAATGGAAATTAAAGTACTAACTGAGGAAGATTTTAATGAGTCGATGAAACTCTCGATGTATGCCTTTCAATATACAATTCCTGAAGACAAAATTCCTTCAAGAAAAGAAATGTTAAAAAATCAAAAGATACTTGGAATTTGGGATCAAAGTAATCTTGCAGCAAAGCTTCATATTATTCCATTTCATATTTATATGTATGGTATGGAATGGAAGATGGGTGGTGTTGCAGGAGTTGCAACATATCCGGAATATCGTCGAACTGGATATGTAAGATCGTTAATGATTGAGGCAATAAAACAGATGCGAGAGACTGGACAAATTGTCTCCATGCTACATCCTTTTGATATTGGTTTTTATCGAAAATATGGTTGGGAAGTTATTACGGAGAACAAAAAAATCATGTTAGATAAATTGCACCTGCAATTTATCGAGCCACAGAAGGGTTTTATCAAACGCTACACGAAAGATACACATCTTGCAGATATTGAGAAACTCTATATTGAATATAGCGAAAAACACATGGGGATGCTTGTTCGTGAGTTAACATGGTGGAAGAATAATATTTATGATGACTCCCAGATTGCAGTTTACTACAACGAACTGGGCCAAGCAAAGGGATATATACTTTATGATGTAAAGGAACAAAAGATGGATGTTCAAGAGTTGATCTGTCTAAATCACGAGGCAAGGTGCGGGTTATGGAATTTTATTTGCCAACATGATTCTATGGTGGAAAGTGTAAGCATCCTGACTTCAAATTATGAATACCTACCATACGTGCTCAAGCAGCCGAAAGTCAAAATGGAGGTAACTCCGTATTTTATGGCTAGGATTATTGATGCCCAGAAGTGTTTAGAGAAAGTCAAATTTAATGGAGGAACAGATAAAGTGTTTCTCCATATTGAAGATATATATGCTCCGTGGAACAATGGTAGTTATTTGATTGGAAACGGTG
>JAQSXG010000174.1 GCA_029256785.1 Neobacillus sp. | reverse complement strand
CCTACGCGGGAAAACCTATCGATACAGTCAAACTGGTTGAGGTGTTACACAAGATTGGAATAATACAAGAATGAGATAAAAAAGGAAACATGGAATGGAGCCTTTGTGAGGTCTGGGGAATGGTTAGGTAGACTGAAATATAGGAAAGAAAAATCGGAGTGTCAAAGATGAAAACCTTCTGAATAAATGAATTCAGAAGGTTTTTTAACGAGGTTATGTTCTTCATTACTGAAAAATATAACCTCTTTTTTGTGTCTGATTTTATAAAAAGAAAGGCATGAGTTGTAATGGAATTATTAGCGTTTTGGTGTGGTTATAGAACTTCCACTTGAAATGGAGGAGAAACAATGAAGTGCGTATTAATTGGTGAAACTAAGGAACCAGAGGAAAAGGAACAAAGCAGGACAATACAATGATGGATATAGAGCTAATGAAATTATGTCACTGTGCAATTAATACAAGTAATGGTTACAAAAGTAAACATTTTCGACAAACGCTCCAATAGAACTTATGTACACTTTTTAGTATAATAAATCTATTGTAAAAGAAGGAGCGTATCAATGAAAAAATATAGAAAAGAATGGTTTGGTACAATGAAATCGGATGTTTTATCAGGGATAGTAGTAGCAATTGCGTTAATGCCAGAAGCAATAGGCTTTTCTATTTTAGCCGGAGTTGATCCAATGGTAGGTCTTTATGCATCATTTTGCATTGCATTTGTTACATCGTTTTTTGGTGGACGTCCGGGATTGATATCAGCAGCAACAGGCGCGATGGCCATACTTTTTGTGGGATTGGTACGGGATCATGGGATACAGTATGTGTTTGCAGCAACAATTCTTGCAGGTTTATTCCAAATAATTTTTGGATTTGCAAAGATTGGAAATTTGCTTCGTTTTATACCTCGGCCCGTAATGATAGGTTTTGTTAATGCGCTTGCGATTATAATCTTCAAATCACAATTGTCTTACTTTAAAAATGAAGGAATTACAATGTATTTGCTAGTTGTTACTGGCATTGCAATTATTTATCTATTTCCAAAATTGAATAAGTCAATTCCAGCACCGCTAGTTGCCATTTTAGTATTAACGATAATATCGATCATGACGGGTATGGAAGTGACTAAAATAGGTGATATGGGTACAATCTCGCGTTCACTACCTAATTTCTCTTTGCCGATGGTACCATTAAATTTAGAAACATTGGCTATCATTGTACCTGTTTCATTATCATTAGCAATCGTTGGACTAACAGAAACTATGCTAACGGCTCAAGTTATTGATGACTTAACAGTTACTAAGAGCAATAAGAACCGAGAATGTGTAGGACAAGGATTAGCAAATATGATTGCTGGAATGTTTGGCGGAATGGCCGGATGTGCTATGATTGGTCAATCAGTTATCAATTTTAAATCTGGTGGCCGAGGGAGATTATCCACTTTTTTGTCTGGCGGGTTTCTCATGGTATTCATTTTGATATTGAATAATTGGGTGATACAAATACCGATTGCAGCTTTGGTTGCAGTTATGATAGTTGTTTCAATTTCTACTTTTGAATGGGATTCTATAAAAAGAATTAGTAAGGTACCTAAAACAGATACAGTTGTATTATTTGCTACCGTTATAATTGTTATATTGACAGATAATCTAGCATACGGGGTTATTATAGGAATTATGATGAGTGCTTTATTCTTTGTATATAAAATTTCTGGCACTGAAGTAGAACAAGTTGTAGAGAATGCGACACTGACCTTTAAATGTTCAGGACAGCTCTTCTTTGCTTCCACTACACACTTTATTCATGCGTTTGATATTGATGTAGATGTCAAGGATATTATTATTGATGTGTCAAATATGAAACTCTGGGATGAGTCTGCAGTCGATGCCATTGATAAAATTTATTTAAAATTCATCACAAAAGGTATTCGCGTAGATATTGAAGGACTTAGCCCTTCTTGCTTCGAATTACTGGAACGTATTTCGCGACACTGTCCAATACTTCCACAATATGAAAATTAAGTATATTAAATAAGATCCGAATTATGCTGATAACTTTTGTGATATATTATCATAGAAATTATCAGTTTTTAAGTTTTGCGATATCTACGATTGTAATCTGAATTAAATCTATTGTGATGGGAAATTATTAGCGAGGAATACGAGCCAGGATTGACTATTTGAGGTGGAAATTGTGTAGTCAAAACTAGCTATCAATAATGGATATTTATGAACATCTTCACAGCAAAGTAATATATTATTAGTATTCTATTTTTTATGCTGAGGGGAAGATGCTTGAACGGTTCATTACTTAATTTATTACAAGCCGGCGGATATATACTATATGTCAGGCACGGAGAAGCTACAGTTGGGGAAGATCTCTCGAATCCGGATTTTAAGAATTGCTATACCCAAAGAAATCTTTCTGAACAGGGAAGAAGGCAAGCGATTTACTATGGACAAAATCTTCGTAATTTGCAAATCCCAATTAGTTATCCGGTCCAAACAAGTCCATTTTGTAGAACCATTGAAACGGCGATACTGGCTTTGGGAAGGTTAAACATTCAAATTGACCCATTTTGGTTTCAAGTTTCTAGGCTAAGCGGTAATCGCACTGCCACAGAACAACAAAGCATACTGGATTCAATACAGTCAAGATTGGAAGTTATTCCACCGGAAGGCAGAAATATAGTTATTATTGCTCACAATTTCCCAACAGAGATTGGTTTAGGCGAGATACCTGATATGGGAACAGTCATAATTAGACCAAGGGGGCAGGGTAAAGGTTACGAAGTTATTGCTAAATTATCCTTAATAGATATATTGAATTTAGAAAGATATTAATAATTATAAAAAAAGTTCCATCTACAATCTGTTTTGCTGCTATTTTGGGTGTTGCTAAAGTAACGGGGATCATACCTCGTGCCCGTTGGTTTTAGCTGTAACAGCAAACCGAAAGGCATTCCATGCTTTTTCGTAATCTTTCGTTTCAAGAATAATTCCAAGTTTCATAAATAACCTCCTTTTTAATGTGTATAGTCGAGGAATCGGATATCCTCTCCCAAATCCTTCTCTATGAGATCCTTCATCTTTTTGGCAAAGGGACAAGGGTAACCAATAGGGTTACCTCTTTGGATACAGGATGCAAATACAATGGTGTCTGCACCTCTATTAACCAACTCCCTAGCTCGTAATACCGATTTTTTCGCAGGGCATCCTCCACAGTTGATGAAACCAATGATGTCGATGTCTTCCTCAATTCCTTCAAATGCTCCCTTTTTCTCCCGTATCACTTTGAAATCTGTAGTACCCGGACAATAATCCTCAGTTTGCATGCAACGAATAATTCCTACTTTCATAGTTGATCTCCCTCTAGTTTAGTCTGAATTTCCTCAAGACGATGCAAGATTTCATCAATTTCATCTTTGTTAGTATTTCTGCCAAGGCTGAAACGGACAGCTCCGCGTGCAATTTCGTAAGGAATACCCATGGCTTTCAAAACAGGAGAAATTGTAATAAGTCCCGAATGGCAGGCTGACCCGGTGGAGGCTGCCACATCATTTCCAAGCTCAGCCAGTAACGCCGAACCGTTCATACCTAAAAAGCTTATATTTAAGGTGTTCGGAAGTTTGCTTAACGGATCACCATTGAGATGGATCGTTTCTCCAAAAATTAGTTGCAGACCGGAAAAAAAGTAATCGGTTAAGTCTTTCAATGTACTTTCATTAAGATACTCCGCAGTAATTTCACAGGCTTTGCCCAAAGCAACATCAAATATAACGTTCTCCGTACCGGCACGTCTTCCTAATTCGTGTCCAGCTCCATGAATTAACGGTTCGATCACTACTCCTTTACGGATATATAGAGCTCCAATACCCTTAGGAGCGTAGAGTTTATGACCAGCAATAGTAAGCATATCCACGCCTAATTCATCAACGCGGACAGGGATTTTACCTACTGCCTGAGAAGCATCTGAATGTAGAAGAATATGGTGCTTTCGACAGATGCGTGAAATTTCCTCTAACGGCTGAATGGTTCCGGTTTCATTATTTGCCAGCATGACTGAGACAAGAACGGTGCGATCGGTAATTAAACCTTCCAACTCATCAACTCGTACTATGCCGTTTGCATCAACTGGCAGATATGATATATGGTATCCCTGTTCTTCCAGATGCGTGCATGGATTTAAAACAGCTGGATGCTCAATGGAGGAAGTGATGATATGGTCGCCTTTATAACGAAGTGTATAGGCAGTACCTTTAATCGCCATGTTATTTGATTCACTGCCACCGCTAGTAAAAAGAATTTCCTCACTGGAACAACCCAGCATTCCAGCAACCTGCGCCCTTGCCTTTTCTACGGCGTGTTTGGCTGTCTGCCCTAATGAATGGCTGCTTGAAGGATTACCATAGTGTCCATGTATATATGGAAGCATTACTTGTGCTACTCTGGGATCAATGGGGGTAGTTGCGTTATAATCAAGATAGATCAATGTAAATACCGTCCTTCCATTTAATTTTTTTATACTTCACAGTATAGCATCTTTGTGTTATACTAGTCAATAGATTAATTGAATAGATAAAGGGGATAAATTACAATGAACCAAGATACCAGAATTTATCAGGATAATATTTATATACAGATTTCTAAAATAGGTAAAGCAGTCTCCAGCCCGAAAAGACTTGAAATACTTGATATACTCATTCAGGGAGCAAAGACGGTGGAAAGTATTGCACGAGAAACTTCCATGAGTGTAGCTAATACATCCCAGCACTTGCAGACGCTGCTTGAAGTCGGGCTGGTGATATATAAGAAGCAAGGATTATATTCCTATTATAAGCTTGCGGATAAAGCTGTAGGGGTTTTTCTGACATCTCTCCAGTCTTTGGCTGAGCAGAGAATCGCAGAAATCAGGAGGCTAAGGGATGAATTTTATTCTGGGAAGGAAGAATTGGAACAGATTAAGATGGATGAACTGTTACAACGATTGAAGGATGGGAATGTTACGCTGATTGATGTAAGACCAAAGGAGGAATACGAATTACTTCATATTCCAGGGGCAAATTCCATTCCAATTGAGGAATTAGAAAAGCATATAACGGAGTTCGCTCCCGGACAGGAAGTGGTGGCATACTGTAGAGGACGAAATTGTATCTTATCAGTGGAAGCGGTTAAATTATTGAGCTCATATGGCTTTAAAGCATACCGGTTAGAAGAAAGCCCGCAGGAATGGTTTCAGCTACAGGATGGATGAGGGAAAAGTTAGGGAGCGAGGGATATAGAGAATAACGATGATTTCAGATGATTTGGTTGAAATGCTTCGGCAAGGCAGGTAAATTGCAATTACTAACAATTGCATATTGGTCTAATATTAGATGCCTTATACTTACTTTTATTTTGAAAAATTAAATATGAATTACTTGATGAAAAAGCGAAACTAACATTATATTGAAAAATAAAAACTGCTAAGGTTGAGTAAGTATAAAGATACTTATGAACCTAACGGTTTCAATTTATGATTTTAATTTTA
Organism: Neobacillus sp.; assembly: GCA_029256785.1. Lineage (GTDB taxonomy): Bacteria > Bacillota > Bacilli > Bacillales > Cytobacillaceae > Neobacillus. The sequence continues at coordinate 3,128 of JAQSXG010000174.1, read as the reverse complement.
TCTGGAAAAATAATGATATTAAAATTCAGAAATAGCACCTAAAGAGTCCTTATAAGTATTTCCCCATTCTTCCATCGATTTAAAAAGAGGGCGCAATGTATTCCCTAATTCACTTAACGAGTATTCTACACGCGGGGGAACCTCTGGATAAGCAGTTCTGGCGACTAAGCCATCAGATTCTAGGGAACGTAAGTTATCTGTTAATACTTTCTGGCTGATACCTGGAATTCCATTTTTTAATTCTCCGAAACGAGATGTTTTGGCAAGTAAATTCCTTATAATTAAGAGTTTCCATTTGTTGCCGATCAATTCGACCATAGTTGCAACAGGACAAGCTGGTAATTCGTTTTTAGTTAACATAACTTAACCTCCTGATATAGAAATTTTTATTGGTTTCATAATAAATGTTATAGTCAAATTATATTGTAATACTTAACAGAGGTCAATAGTTATAAAAAAGTAACCTACTAATAAAAAGGTGCCTACTTTTATATGAGGCAATGGCAATGTAAAATAATTAAGTACGCTATTCATCAATCATCTACAATATAAAGGAGGAAGTAGCAATGTCATTATTTACAAAAAAGTTAAGTGCTCAGGCATATATGAAAGCGCCTGATATGAATGTAACACCGAGTGCATGTGGAACATCTTGTGGTGCTGGTGAAAAAGAAGCTGAAGAAAAGCCGAGTGCATGTGGAACATCCTGTGGAGCCGGTGACAAAGAACCAGAAGAAAAGCCGAGTGCATGTGGAACATCCTGTGGAGCTGGTGACAAAGAACCAGAAGAAAAGCCAAGCACAGTTGGGACATCTTGTGGAGCTGGCGACAAATAAAAAGTATTCTTAACATGTAAGTACTATTATGTATTCTAGACAACAGGCTGGCACATATCTACTGTGTTAGCTTGTTTTTTAAAAAGTTACTACCTCAAAGAAAATAATGGTTAGTATTTAAAATAGATGCAGATTAAGAAAGGATGAAATGAAATGGAATATTTTGCTTATCAGTTTCATATAACCGATGAGTGTGACCAGAGATGTGAACACTGCTATATTTTTTCGGAAGATAATAGTAAGAATCTTGTTGAAATGAAATTAGAGGATGTAGAAAAAGTAATAGACAATTGTCTCGACATGTGTGAAAAGATGAAACGGCTTCCTTATTTTTACATAACAGGAGGCGATCCAATCTTACATAAGAATTTTTGGAATATAGTAAAAATATTGAAAAATAAGGATATACCTTTTGGTATTCTTGGAAATCCTTTTCATTTAAATGATGAAGTCTGTGAGAGACTAAGAGAAAATGGCTGTAGAAAGTATCAACTTTCCATTGATGGGATGAAGAAAACACATGATTCTATCAGAAAATCAGGGTCCTTTGATGCTACGATAGAAAAAATTCCAGTTTTACGAAAAGCAGGAATTGATGTTGCAATTATGACTACAGTTTCAGGCACAAATAAAGACAAAATCATTGATATCGTGGACTTAGTTGTAGAAAATAACGTTGATATTTTTGCCTTTGCCAGATATTGTCCTACCAGTTTTGAAAAAGAAACACATCTAGAACCAGAGGAATACAAAGATTTATTAGACCGATTATGGAAAAAGTTTGAAGCGTACAAAGACAGTGGTACTACGTTTAATTTGAAGGATCATTTATGGAATTTATACCTTTATGAAAAGGGACTATATCGGATACCAGAAGGTCTAGATAAAAATGTTATGTATGATGGATGTAACTGTGCAAATTGCCATATGACCATTTTACCAACGGGAGAAGTTTATGCTTGCAGAAGAATGGAAAGTCCTATTGGAAATGCATTAAAGAACAGGATGTATGATTTATTTGTAGGTGATACTATGAATGCATACAGGAAATATAAACAATTTGAAAAATGCTCTAAGTGTGAGTTACTTAGATTCTGCAGAGGTTGTCCGGCAGTAGCTTATGGTTATACCCACAATATGTATTCTGCTGATCCACAATGTTGGAAAGAGGTCCTGTAATATGAAACGGTATTCTATCATTCGTACCAGCTGGAGCAACAGCTGTAAGAAAGGTGAGATTAGAAATGGATGATTTGAAGAAAAGAATTAGTCAGGCAAAAGAAGCAATAGAAAAAAGTGAATATATATTAGTTGGTGGTGGTGCTGGTCTCTCATCAGCGGCAGGACTTACTTACAGTGGAAAGCGGTTTACAGAATATTTTGCTGACTTTAAGGAGAAATACGGATTTACAGATATGTATTCTGGAACATTTTATTCGTTTAAAACCCAGGAGGAGCGTTGGGCACACTGGGCAAGGCATATTGATGTGAACCGCTATCTTATGCCAGCTACGCAGCTATATAAAGAAATATTAGAGTTAGTAATGTTGAAAAAATATTTTGTAATTTCCACCAATGTGGAAAGCCAGTTTATTAAAGCAGGATTCCCAGAAGAAAAAGTCTTTGAGGTGCAGGGGGACTATTCCTTCTTACAATGTGCTAAAGCCTGCCATAATAAACTATATTATAATGAAAAAATGGTAAAGGGAATGGTTTCCCAGACCAATGACTGTAGGGTTCCTTCTGACTTAGTCCCAAGATGCCCTGTGTGCGGTGGAGAAATGGATGTAAATTTACGCCATAATGATTTTTTTGTCCAAGACGATGAATGGTATAACGCAGATAAAAGATATGAACAATTTTTGAAAGAGAGCGAGGGAAAAAATGTAGTGTATCTGGAATTTGGTGTAGGCTTTAACACACCGGGCATTATTCGTTATCCATTTGAACAAATGACCAATAAAAATCCCAATGCCACATTAATCAGATTTAACAAGGATTATCCCATTGGAATGCTCGAAAATGAGAATAAAATAATATCATTTGATGAAGATATTTTACTTATGATTCAATGTATAAAAAGCATTGAAATGAAAGAAAACAGAGAACATTGGAGCAATACACAAAACCATGAGGTAAATCACACATTTAATTGAAATAAATACCTATGTTAAAAAGTTTTTTACAAGACAGAAAGGAGCCAGATTATGAAAACAGTTCTATTGAATGGAACCTGTAAACCGCAGGAAATGAGAATTGTTGAAGTAAATATTCCAAAGGTAAAACCAGGAT
>JAQSXG010000173.1 GCA_029256785.1 Neobacillus sp. | reverse complement strand
CAGATGTCGTAAAACTTTTTTTTATTCACTGACAGAAACCATTTGGTATCGGCCAATGACTGTTTTTTGGCGTTGTGAAGGCGTTGTACAAGTAATCATGGGAAAGAAAAGTTGGGGAGAAATGAAAAGAAAAGGTGTTTCAAAATGAAAAAACAAAACTTACTTATCTTATATGCCTTTTTATTTTTTATGGCATTAACAAGTCCATTTTGGATATGGCAACTTCAGCCTTCAAATAATTTAAATATATTCATTATGGATAAAACCGCATTAAGTCATAATAATCAAGAACGTCATGGGTTAGCATGGATTTTAAAAAATGAAAAATTTTTAAATAGGAAAAGTGAACAAACAGCCACAACTAAATCGTTGAAACAGTCAGATATCCTGTATCTAACTACGAAATATGATGTTACTAATAAAGCAGAACAACTGGAGAAAGCACTTTTTTCTGAAAGAGGAAAGACCTTCATTGCAGAGTTCAATACCTTTGCAGAGGCTGATTCTAAAGAAGAAAATGCAGAGTTATTAAACTTACTAAATCTTGATTGGTCTGGCTGGATTGGCAGATATTATCCTGCACTTGATAGTGGGGAAGTTCCCCAATGGATAAAAACAAACTATGAAGCATTAAACCAAGAGTGGAAGTTTAAGGGAAGTGGCCTGGTTTTTGTAAGTAAAAATGATTATGTAGTAGTGGTTGAAGAAAAAGATTTAACTGAAGATGGAATTATTTTTAATTTAACGAAGAAAGGGAAAAAGAAATTTAACAGAATGATTCAGGGGAAATATCAATCATGGTTCGATATTGTGAATGCTCGGGGTGAAGAGGAGGTGCTCGCAAACTATAAACTTCCAGTGACTCCGAAAGCGGAGCGAGAGTTGAGTGCTTATGGAATACCAATTAGTTTTCCAGCGGTTATTCATCAGCAAAATTCACAATATTCCTCATACTATTTTTCTGGAGATTATTCAGGTGAATCAGAGGTCCCGGGTATTTTTCAGACAAAAGGATTGGACTTATGGAAAAAACACTTTGGGGAAAAAGACTCGTTCTATTGGAATGTGTATGTACCATTAATGAAGGAATTGCTAGAAAATGGTTTGTTTAGTGATAAAGACAAAGAAGAGGTAGAATTGGTTGTAGAAAATCGGATTAAGACAAACAGCAAAACGGATGATTCCTACATTCAAATTCAACAGGACGGCAAGTGGAAGGATATCCTAGTAAAAGGGGTTAATATGGGGATTGGGAAGCCAGGCTATTTTCCCGGCGAGACCGCGATTACAAAAGCAGAATATTTTCGATGGTTTAAACAAATTGGCGAGATGAATGCAAATGCTCTGCGTATTTATACTCTTCATCCTCCTCAATTTTATGAAGCTTTTTACCAATATAACCAATTGGCTGAAAAACCCTTATTTTTGTTCCACGGTACATGGGTAAATGAGGAGAATCTACTAGCTACCCAAGGTGCATACGAGAAAATAAATGTAGATGATGCAAGGTTAGAAATTAAGAATATGCTTGATATTATTCACGGAAATGCAGTGATTCCCGATCGTCCCGGCCATGCATCAGGGGTATACAAGTACGATATCTCCAAGTATGTATTAGGGATTATAATCGGGACCGAATGGGATCCAATAATGGTGTCTAATACTAATAAAAAGCATAGTGATATTGGACAATTTCAAGGGAACTTTTTTCACACGGTGCAGGCATCACCATTTGAGGCTTGGTTAGCAGGATTATTAGATTATGCAGCAGAGTATGAGACTAAACAATATAAATGGCAGCATACACTGAGTTTTACTAATTGGGTAACAACCGATTTGTTGCGGCATCCTGCGGAACCCTCAAATCATGAAGACTTAGTAACAATTAATCCGAATCATATTAAAACAACGGAGGAATTTAAGGCTGGGCTATTTGCCTCCTATCATGTCTACCCTTACTACCCTGATTTCTTGAACTTTGAAGAAAAATACACAGAGTATGTTGATTCATTTGGAAATAAGAATAACTATGCCGGCTATTTGCACGATTTGTTACAGGAGCATAATCTGCCTGTACTGGTTGCTGAATTTGGTGTCCCATCCTCAAGAGGCATGACACATGTAAATGTAGGTGGAATGAATCAAGGCTTTCATTCTGAATCAGAGCAAGGTCAAATTGATACAAGGTTATTCCAATCTATTGTTTCCGAAGGGTATGCCGGGGGTCTTGTATTTACTTGGCAGGATGAATGGTTTAAAAGGACCTGGAATACAATGGACCTTGATAATCCAGATCGCCGGCCGTATTGGAATAATCAGCAAACCAATGAACAGCATTTTGGATTATTGGGCTTTGAGCCCGGGAAAAAGGAATCAGCGATTATTGTTGACGGAGAGTCCATGGATTGGGAGGTAGCAAGGGTAGAATCCTTTTATCAGAGCAGGGAACCAAATGCTCCTTTAAAAGAAATTCGTTTAGCCTCGGACAATGGATATTTGTATTTCCTTCTAAACTATAATCAGCCAGTTGATTTTGAAAAGGAAGGAACCTATCTGCTTTTTGATACGATTGGCAATCAAGGGCAATCAAATATTATGTTAAATAATAAAAAAACCCTAAAGACAGGTTATGGTGTTGACTTTTTACTAAAACTAACTGGACCAGAGGATTCTAGGATTATGGTAGATAGTTATTATGACACTTTTTATTACCAATATGGTCACTTATTAAAAATGATTAAGCAAGAGGCATATATTAAAAATAAGAATAATGGGGTATTTCACCCCATAAGGCTTGCTCTTAATAAGGAATTGACGATCCCTTCAACTGGACAAACAATTCCATTTCAGGATTATGAAACAGGCGTATTAACATTTGGTACCGCTAACCCAAAGGAGAAGGAATTTAATTCGTTAACGGATATTAGTGTGAGTGAGGATAAGAGGGTCATTGAAGGCAGAATTACATGGCAATTGTTGAATATCAAAGATCCAAGCTTAAAAGAAATAATGGGAGATTTGTGGAAAAGTGGGTTATCAGGAAGTGAAACCATAGAAGGAATTCGGGTGGCTGCTGCGATAAGTAATCAGGTGCAAATTATACAAACCTTTCCCAATTCTCAGAACAAACAACTTGAGCAAAGTGATGTTCGACTTTTTCAATGGAAGGAATGGGACCAACCTAGCTATTACGAACGATTAAAGAATTCGTATATGATAATGAAAGAAACCTATGGAATGATTGATATAGGCAACAATGATTAAACAATGAAGAGGATGAACAAAAGTCATCCTCTTCATTGTATTTAAATTTTTAAAAGAATAGGTTTAAGATAAAATAGATAACTGCTGCTAGTAATGCTGTAATTGGTAGGGTAATGACCCATGTGATCAACATTCTTTGGGCAGTATCCCACTTCACGCCTTTTAGACGGTGAGATGCTCCAACACCTAAGATACCAGAAGAGATGACATGTGTCGTACTTACAGGTACATGCATAAATGTAGCTCCAAATATAACGGCAGCACCAGTCAAATCTGCAGCAACCCCGTTAATTGGACGTATTTTCATAATTTTACCACCAACGGTTTTAATAATCTTCCAACCGCCAACAGAAGTACCAAGACCCATTGCTAATGCACAGGCAAATTGAACCCAAAATGGAACATCCGCATTGGCACCAAGATAGCCATTAGCAATTAAGCCCATGGTAATAATACCCATTGCCTTCTGAGCATCATTGGTTCCATGTGAATAGGATTGCAACGCAGCAGTGGCGATTTGCATATAGCGAAACCGTTTATTCGTCTTCGCTAAATTAGCATTTTTAAAAACGACTTTAAAAATACTGTATATGATAAAGCCAACAACAAAGGCTAAAACGGGTGATAATAGCAGTGCTTGTATAATTTTTAGGAATCCTGAGTAGTTAAGAGCATTAAAGCCCTCAGCAGCTAGTGCAGCCCCAGCGATCGAACCGATAATAGCATGGGAAGAACTACTAGGTATTCCGTAATACCATGTAAGTAAGTTCCAAGCGATAGCCGAAAGAAGAGCCGCTAGAATGACAACTGATCCATTTTGAAGTGTAAACGGATCAACAATATCCTTTGAAATCGATTTTGCCACACCTGTAAACGTCATTGCTCCAACAAAATTCATTACTGCTGCTAACATAATAGCATGGCGTGGTTTAAGTGCTTTGGTTGAAACTGCGGTTGCTATTGAATTGGCTGTATCATGAAAACCATTAATAAAGTCAAATGCAAGCGCAAAGATGACAATTAATGCTGTTAAAATAAAAATCCCACTCATGTAGTTGCTCCTTACGCGTTTTTCATGATAATTGTTTCAAGTGTATTTGCAACAGATTGACAGCTGTCCGCGATATCTTCAAGGTTTTCGTAAATTTCCTTATATTGAATAATTCTAATTGGATCTTTTTCAACACTAAATAAATGCTTAATTGATTGTCTTAAAATATTATCACATTGTGATTCATAGTCTTTTGTTTTAATTGCATGTTCTCTCATTTGTGGCAATTTTTTATTAGATAAAAGTTCGATTGCTTTATCAATTTCATGAACACTTCCTTGAATGGCAGAAACAAACTGCAGCATAAAGTCATCAGCTTGCGTTATAGAGTACATTTCAAATAGCGCCGCTGTGGCTTCTAGTCCATCCAATACATCATCCATACTGATTGCAAGATGTAGAATGTCTTCCCGTTCAATAGGTGTTATAAATGCATCATTAAGCTGTTTAATTACCTCATGAACAAAAGAGTCTCCTGTTGTTTCTATCTCCTTCATTCTTTCTGAGAAGATCTTCAAATCACTAACATTTTTTAATTTATATTCTGCGAAGTAATTTGCTCCTTCTTTTACATTTGCTGAGATATTACTTAGTAATGCGGAGAATTTATCTACTTTTTTTGCCATACGACTTTTTACCTCCAAATTTTCAATAAAAAATGTTTATGTAACGAAAATATTCTATCTGAAAAAACCAGAGAAAAGTAAATAATTTAACGTAATTTACAAAAACTTAACAATTGAATTTTCAAAAAATATCTTCACCATAGTAGTAGCATTTGGAATTTCCTTTTTACTGTCTCCTTTGGAAGATTATTTATGTATGTACAGTGGCAAATACATCTTTTTAGGAATGCATTAAAATTAACTGGATACTTTAATGGTATAAGGCAGAAATGATTGGTATTAAAATCATTTAATCGTTGCTGACTTAGCATAGCCTTATGTCATGTGTAAGTATGAATCAAAAAAGGAGTGTTCTAAATGAGCTTCATTTGGGCATTAATTATCGGTGGAGTAATTGGCTGGTTAGCAGGTCTTATTGTAGGTAGAGATATTCCTGGGGGTATTATTGGTAATATTATTGCTGGTTTTGTAGGTGCATGGCTTGGTACCTTAATTTTAGGAGATTGGGGTCCAATTGTTGCCGATTTTGCTATCATACCGGCAATTATCGGGTCGGTAGCATTAGTCTTCCTCTTATCTCTCCTAATGAGATCTTTCAGAAAAGCTAGATAAAAATTAGCCTCCCAAACAATGGGAGGCCATTTTTTTAGATAGTATAAACGTCAATTCCAGAAAATATAGCCGGTTTATCGATAAAGGGTGCATTGCAAATAATCTTTTCTTCAGTAAATGGGTGTACAAACTCTAATTTAGCTGCATGGAGTGCTTGTCTATTGAAAATGGGTTTTCCGCCATATAATACATCGCCTACTATGGGATGTCCTAAATGACTTAAATGAACACGAATTTGATGGGTTTTACCTGTTTCTAACCAACAAGTAACATATGAAGTATTTTTCTCTTCCTTAATAACCTGATAATGTGTAATCGCATTCTGGCCTGAACGAGAAACTCTTCTTTTAGTTGGATGATGTCGGTCACGTCCAATCGGTTCATTGATTGTTCCTTTTTTTATTTTTAACAAACCATGAACTTTTGCGATATAAGTTCTTTTTATTTCCCGTTTCTCAAGCAATCTGTCTAGGATTGCTCCTGCTAACTGGTGTTTAGCAAAGAGGATAGCTCCACTCGTATCTCTATCTAATCGATGGACATGGCGAATGGTTCCTGTCTCCCCTTTTGTCTGCAGATAGAATAATAAAGAATTTACCAAAGTATCCTTATCAGCCTTGTCATTTGGGTGAGTATTCATGAATGGCGGTTTATTTATGACAATCAAATGGTCATCCTCATAAAGGACATTAATATCGTGAAAAGTGGCATCAATATCTGTTTGTTTTTCATCGAATACTTTAATCAACACCTTGTCCTTTATAACCAAAGGCAAGTTCCAGTTGGCTCGATTACCATTAATCAAAACTTTATCCTCCATTCGAAAAGAATGGGTTAGTTTTTTAGGCGATTCCCAGTGCTTCCGAAAGATGTTCTCCATCGTTTTGCCTTCCCAATTTTTAGGGATGATAATCTCCATCCAATTACCCTTTCGCGTCGTTACTAGCATGGTCTCTCCTTTAATTACAGTTTTATTATTCAAAAAATACCGTGGTTATTATTACCACCGAAAATACACCTTAATTTATGCTATCCTAATGATATATTTTACGATAGATAATTGCTATCTCAAAGGTGGGTTTACAGTTGAAAATTGTTTTTGCCTCGACCCCAAGTCAGGAAGAAGAAATTTGTGAACTTGTGAGGTATATTTATTCAAAGGTTTTTCCTCTCTATTATTCTGATGAGGAAATCAATGAGTTTAAACAGTTAAGAGTATTACATTTTACAGAAGATTTTAATACGTTAAAGGATGCATTTCAAGTGATGGCAAGTCTTCAAACACTGATTTCAATCCTAGAGTCCCCGACACTATATGATTACTATGAAGCACTTTTCAATAAGAATGTATCACTTCTGGAAGAATATGGTCTCTCATTTCCGTTTGAGTTTCAACAGTTTTTAGAGGCGAAGAATTTAAAATGCAGTATGATAAGTATCTATACGAAAGCTGATAATGAACTGTTAGTATAGAGGGGGAAATGTCTGCAATTGTTGCAGGCATTTTTTTGTGTTTATTTTTTCTATAAATCTTGTGTACCTACGGATTGTAAATATACAATGGATAGGTATGGATTTTAGAGGAGTAACAAATCATTGGTTAGAAACAATAATAAAATGAAGATGGAAATAGGAGGAGATTAGATGGACTGGAAGTCGAATGCAAAGAGATGGATGGATTATTCCGAATTGGATAGTGAGTTAAAAGAGCAGTTAGAAGAAATCAAAGAGAACGAAAAACTTCTTGAAGAAGCATTTTATAAAAATTTAGAATTTGGTACAGGAGGCATGAGAGGGGAAATTGGTGCAGGGACAAATCGAATGAACCTGTATACTGTACGCAAAGCTTCAGCAGGTTTAGCAGCATACATAGAGGAACAAGGTTTGGAAGCGAAACAACGTGGTGTTGTCATTGCTTACGATTCAAGGCATAAATCTCCAGAATTTTGCATGGAGGCAGCAAGAACACTTGCAACCAAAGGGATAAAAACCTATATTTTCAATGAATTGAGACCTACACCCGTATTGTCTTTTGCTGTTAGATATTTAAATGCTTTTTCAGGTATTGTTGTTACCGCTAGTCATAACCCACCTGAGTACAATGGCTACAAGGTGTATGGTCCTGATGGAGGGCAGCTTATACCAGAAAGTGCTGATATTGTCATTGCTAAGGTCAATGAAATTGAGAATGAGTTGCTTGTTGAAGTTGATAGTGAAGAGAACCTTAGAAAGGCCGGCTTGATTCAGACAATTGGAGAAGAAGTTGATCAAGCCTATATTGAAAAGTTAAAGACAATTTCTGAGAATCCAACGATTGCAGAAGAAACGGACTTAAAAGTAGTGTTTACACCGCTACATGGTACGGCAAATAAACCGGTAAGGCAAGCATTGGATGCTCTAGGCTATAAGAATGTTACGATTGTGAAAGAGCAAGAACTCCCAGATCCAGAGTTTTCAACAGTAAAAAGTCCGAACCCAGAGGAACATGCAGCTTTCGAACTTGCCATTCGAGAAGGTAAAGAAATCGGAGCCGACTTATTAATTGCAACGGATCCTGATGCCGATCGTTTAGGAATTGCGGTGCTTGATAATGAAGGAGAGTATGTGGTCCTCACTGGGAATCAAACAGGAGCATTATTGCTAGACTACATCCTTTCACAGAAACAACAAAAAGGAACTCTTCCTAAAAACGGGATGGTTTTAAAAACCATTGTTACTTCGGAAATTGGTAGAAAAATTGCTGAGGCATACCAATTAGAATCTATTGATGTGTTAACAGGCTTTAAGTTTATTGGTGAAAAAATAAACAATTACGAAACAACCGGAGAGCATACCTTCTTATTTGGCTATGAAGAGAGTTATGGCTATTTAATAGGTGACTTTGTTCGTGATAAGGATGCTGTTCAAGCCGCACTATTAGCAACAGAGGTTTGCGCGTTCTATAAAAAACAAGGAATGTCACTTTACGAAGGGTTAATGCAGGTTTTCAAAAAATATGGCTTTTATCAAGAAGGACTGCGTTCTCTGACTTTAAAAGGTAAGGAGGGTGCAGAAACAATTCAGCGCATTTTAGCATCTTTCCGTCAAGAACCAATAACAACCCTTGGTGCATTAACCCTTTCAACTTCTGAGGATTATTTAACAAGCATTCGTGTAAATGCGAACGGAGAACAAATTATTGA
>JAQSXG010000172.1 GCA_029256785.1 Neobacillus sp. | reverse complement strand
GCTCACCCGTTTTTACGATGTGACGAGTGGGAGAATTTTGTTGGATGGCCGTGATATTAGAGACTATACACGTGATAGCCTAAGGCGAAGCTTTGGCTTCGTTCTTCAGGATACGTATTTATTTTCTGGAACGATTATGGAGAATATTAAGTATGGCAAGCCTGAGGCAACGGATGAAGAAGTAATCAAAGCGGCAAAGCTGGCAAATGCCAACCTATTCATTCGCCGCTTGCCGAACCAATACCAGACGGTGCTTGCTGAAAATGGCGGAAATTTAAGCCAAGGTCAGCGTCAACTGATTGCCATTGCTAGAGTGATCTTGGCGAAGCCTTCCGTACTGATTCTAGATGAAGCTACTAGTAGTATTGACACCCGCACCGAGCATCATATTCAGGAAGCATTGTTAACGTTAATGGAGGGACGGACGAGCTTCATTATCGCCCATCGCCTGAATACGATTCGTGATGCGGACACGATTATGGTGATTGACCAAGGGCAGCTTGCTGAAAAGGGCAGTCACGATAGGTTAATCAAGCAGCAAGGTAGATACTACCATATGTTCTCTAATCAATTTACAAACGTTGAAATGACAAATGAGTAATTAATCCTTCCTTATGACTTCGTATTGGTGTTATTAGTTATTTAATACCAATATAATAAGTCTTTGCTACTATGCGAAACTATGATATTGTGTGCAAGTATGTATTGATAAAAATAAGGGTGGTACGGCCGTGAAGAACTCGAAAATTATAATAAGTGTTGTTGTTTTGATCATAGCAGTGGGGGCTGGGTCAATGTATTATTTTCTAAATATTAAGGATTATGAGACTGAAGATACAAAAGTCTCTGAAATTGTCGAAGGTAATTTTGATATCAAACTACCAGAAAATGATAGCAATGGAGGTTCAGGACAACCAGCTATTGATGACAAGACGCAGGTGTCTGCTACAACACCCACAGATATAAGCTCTGATACAACTATTAGTAAAGAGACCGAAGTTCGTAAAACAACTAATAAAGAACAAAAGGAAACTGTACCTGTAAAAGTGACATTGGCCTCGATTATTGAGAAGTATCAACCATCCTTTCGGGATTTAGAAAATCAAGCATCAGGAAAACTTGACTCACTATTAAGCCATGCTTTAAGTGAATACAATTCACAGAAGGCAAAGAGTGAAGACATATCATATTTTTATTATTTTACAAAATATAATGCTGCAGCAAAGAAGCTTGAGGCAAGTACAGACGCTTCCTTTAACTATATTTTTGATGCACTAGTAATGGAGTTGAATCATTCTGGGTATAGCTCTAGTGAAGCTCAGAAGATAAAAGATCATTATACTAGTATGAAAAAAGAGAGACGTTCTATCTTATTAGCAAAAGCAAAGTCATATATAAATATCTAAAAGATTGACAAAAAAATAGAAATATATTGTAGTAAATTGGTGTTTTATGTAAAATGATAATAATGCTTCACACTTGAGTTAGTAAATCTGCTGATTTTTGGAGAAGTAATATATTTATATACTATTAGGAGGATTATAGTGAAAAAGATTATTGCATTTACAAGTTTTTTATTTGTTTTACTAATGACTGCGCTTCCTTTACAAGCTTCTCATGTTTCAGCAGCAAATAATGTTGATATTACTGGAATTAAATTGTTGACCAGTAATGATGGAGAAATTAAGGTAAGTGGAAAAAACAACAACTATACTCTAGACTTGGTTGGAGTTCCAGGGGATGTTGAAGTGGAGGATATTCAATTTACCTCTGACAATGCAATCCATGTTTCATTACTTTCTATTAATGATCCTGATTTTGAACCAGAATTCTTAGATACATATGATATTAAATTTGTAGATGGTGTAGCTTACTTAAATAAAGACAAGCTTGTGAATTGGTATGAAAGAGCCGGAGAACTTTCAGATGAGGAAATTCCTGTGCTTGATACAAACTACCTTATGACAGTTCAAGAAATGCGAGATTGGGTCGCTGAATTACTTGAAGGTGAGCCGATAGAGTTATTTGTAGCAGATGCTAATGGTAATGAGTCAGTTCTTACAATAAATTTTAAGACTGATGGTTGGAAGTTAGAAAATGGTAACTGGTATTACTATGACAACCAGGGTGTTAAGGTAAAAGGTTGGATTAATGATGGTAATAAGTGGTATTTCCTTGGTAAAGATTTCGCAATGGAAACTGGTTGGGAGTTTATTAACGGTAAATACTATTTCTTTGATAAAAATGGAGCAATGAAAACTGGTTGGTTCCTAGAAGGTAAAACATGGTATTACCTTGATCGGGTAAACGGTGATATGAAGACTGGTTGGTACCAAGTCGGTGGCAAATGGTACTTCTCCGCGACGAGTGGAGCAATGAAAACTGGTTGGTTCCTAGAAGGTAAAACATGGTATTACCTTGATCAGGTAAATGGCGATATGAAGACTGGTTGGTACCAAGTCGGTGGTAAATGGTACTTCTCCGCAACGAGTGGAGCAATGAAAACTGGCTGGCTACAAACTGGTGGCAAATGGTACTACTTATATAGCAATGGTAGCATGGCTTCAAACACAACAATCGGCGGTTACCGCTTAGCTAGTAACGGTGCTTGGATTCGTTAATCAGGATAAAAAAGAGGATGCATAACGCATTCTCTTTTTTTTGACCTTATTCGCTCGCAATAAAGAAAGTGACAAGTGTAAAGACAACTGTTAGAATATTAGTTGGTTAATAGATAAGGATTCCCTATCTTAAACAGAAACATTTTGGGGAATAATAGTACAAGCTAGCAAACAGGGGGGACATGATGAAAAAACAGAAGGAAATCTCAGAACGGAAGTTGCTAGGTGTAGCTGGTTTGGGATGGATGTTTGACGCGTTGGATGTGGGGATGCTTTCCTTCATTATTGCAGCATTAAGTGTGGAATGGAACTTATCTGCAGAGCAGATGGGCTGGATTGGCAGTATGAATTCAGTTGGAATGGCCGTTGGTGCCTTAGTTTTTGGTATAATGGCTGATCGAATTGGCCGAAAGCAGGTCTTTATCATTACGCTTTTATTATTTTCCATTGGTAGCGGAGTGTCAGCTTTTGCCACAACCTTATCGGTCTTTCTCATATTACGCTTTATTATCGGAATGGGGCTGGGCGGCGAGCTACCAGTTGCCTCAACACTCGTGTCTGAAAGTGTCTCTGCCGAAAAACGCGGTAGGGTTGTTGTTTTACTGGAGAGCTTCTGGGCTGCAGGTTGGTTGATTGCGGCAGTGATCTCCTATTTTATCATTCCTAAATTTGGTTGGCAGGTTGCGTTATTAATCAGTGCTACACCGGCCATTTATGCTTTATATCTACGGATTGGTCTGCCTGATTCACCAAGATTTTCGGCAGTTAAAAATAAAGCAAAAATTACTGCCTTTCAAAGTTTGGCAAAATTATGGTCAAAGGAATATCGTCGCCCGACCATAATGCTTTGGATTGTTTGGTTTTGTGTCGTCTTTTCCTATTATGGCATGTTTCTGTGGCTCCCTAGTGTGATGGTCATGAAGGGATTTAGTTTAATTAAGAGCTTCGAATATGTGCTGATAATGACATTAGCACAATTACCAGGTTACTTTACTGCAGCTTGGTGTATAGAACGGTTAGGGCGGAAGTTCGTCTTAGTTGTTTATTTAATTGGTACTGCAATAAGTGCTTATTTATTTGGAACAGCAGAATCCACGGCGCTCCTGATGACAGCTGGTATCCTACTCTCCTTCTTTAATCTCGGTGCCTGGGGTGGTTTATATGCATATACACCCGAGCAGTATCCCACGATTATTCGAGGAACAGGTGCAGGGATGGCTGCGGCGGTAGGCCGTGTTGGTGGGATTCTGGGTCCCCTCTTGGTGGGGTATTTTGTCAAAAGTGAAATACCCATTTCAACGATATTCACTATCTTTTGTATATCCGTCTTGATTGGAGCATTTACCGTTCTATTCGTCGGAAAAGAAACAGCAAAGACGGAATTAGTATAATTTTTAGATAAGAGGGATTCCAAATTGGAGTCTCTTTTTTTCTGTCTACATTTATAACTATCTTTATTCTAATAATGTTTTAAAGTACCTATTCCTACTGGATAGTGAGAGAATACACTCTTTAGTACGTTACCTTGGTCCAGATAGTGATAATTTGGCATACTACCATTTGTAGGAATTATATTAAAATAATGGATAATAACACTAGACTAATTCGAAATAATTTCGTACAATGTTTTCAGAATATTAATTTTCTTTAGAAGAATACAACAATTAAAAAGAATGACAAAAACTAGGGGGTTAGGTAATGAGAAAGAAAAGATTAGCGGGCCTTTTTATGTCGCTTATGGTTGCGGCAGGTGTAATGGCAGGATGTAATTCGTCTAATACAAGTGGAGATGGGGACAAAACGATTAAAGTTGGTGCCAATCTCGAGCTTTCCGGAGGGGTAGCTTCATATGGCCAATCCATTGAAGAAGGGATTCAATTAGCATTAGATGAAATTAACAAAGAAGGCATTGATGGCAAGAAAATTGAACTAGTGAAATTTGACAATAAATCAGATGCTGCTGAGGCAACAAGCGGTACAACCAAACTAATTAGCCAGGATAAAGTAGTTGCAATCATTGGTGCAGCTACAAGTACAAATACCTTAGCACAAGTACAAATTGCTGAGAAAAACAAAATTCCATTGTTGACTCCAACTGGTACAAACCCAACGATTACAAATAAGGATGGAGTCTTAAGTGACTTTGTATTCCGTACATGCTTCATCGATCCATTCCAAGGAACCGTTGCAGCTAACTTCGCTTCTAAAGAACTGAAAGTGAAGAATGCAGCGATCATTATTGACAGCTCAAGTGATTATGCAAAAGGCCTTGCATCGGCTTTCCAAACAGCCTTTGAGGCAAATGGTGGAAAAATCATTAAAGAAGAAGCATATATCGCTAAAGATACTGATTTCAATGCTATCTTAACAAATATTAAATCAGCTAATCCAGAATTCATTTTCCTTCCTGGATATTATGAGGAAGTTGGGTTGATCATTAAGCAGGCTCGTGCACTTGGTATTGAAGCTCCAATCATGGGTGGCGATGGCTGGGATTCTCCTAAACTAGTAGAAATCGCTGGTAATGACCCGTTAAACAATACATTCATTACGAACCACTACTCTTCTGGTGACTCTGATCCAAAGGTTCAAGATTTCGTTAAAGCCTTCGAAGCAAAATATAATGGGAAATCTCCTGATGCTTTTAATGCATTAGGCTATGATTCACTATACTTCCTAGCTGATGCTATTAAGCGTGCTGGTAGTGCTGATCCTGAAAAAATCCAAAAGGCACTTGCTGAAACAGATGGACTTTCATTAGTATCAGGAACAATGAAACTTGATAAGAACCACGACCCAATCAAATCTGCCGTAATTCTTGAATACAAAAACGGAAAACAAGAATTTAACACTAAGGTAAATCCATAAATAGTAATAAAACAAATTTTATAGAAAAAAAAGAATAGGGAGAATTTATATCTCCCTATTCCAATTTTTACCAACTGGTATTATTTTCCTATATTTAGGAAGGAGTCATGGACATGGAATTCATACAGCAACTTGTCAATGGGGTATCTTTAGGCAGCATTTATGCGCTGATAGCCCTTGGATATACAATGGTTTATGGGATTGTTAAATTAATCAATTTCGCTCATGGTGACGTCTTCATGGTCGGAGCATTTATTGGCTTTTATTCGATTACTTTCTTACACTTAAATTTTTTCCTGGCTTTAATAATTTCTATGGTTTTTTGCGCATTATTTGGAGTTCTCATTGAGAGGATTGCCTATAAGCCTTTAAGAAATGCGACACGGATTGCCGCCTTAATCACAGCAATCGGTGTGTCACTGCTCATTGAGTACGGAATGATTTATTTTAGGGGTGCTCAGCCTGAAGCTTATCCAAGTGGTCTTGTTCCGATTAAGGCAGTTGAAATCCTAGGAGTAAAAATTAGCGGTCAATCACTATTGATTTTAGGGGTCTCTCTCATTCTCATGGTTTTATTACAGTTTATTGTCCATAAAACAAAGATTGGTAAAGCGATGCGTGCAGTCTCACATGATATGGATGCAGCCAAATTAATGGGGATAAATGTGAACAATACGATTTCTGCTACATTTGCGATTGGTTCTGCACTTGCAGGAGCAGCAGGAGTTATTTTTGGAATGTACTATACAAAAATCGAGCCTTTGATGGGAATTATCCCTGGTCTTAAGGCCTTCGTTGCAGCTGTCCTTGGGGGTATTGGAATCATCCCTGGAGCAATGGTTGGCGGGTTATTATTAGGTGTAATTGAATCACTAGTTAGTGCACTTGGTTTTTCATTATGGCGTGATGGAGTTGCTTTTGTGGTGCTGATCTTGATTTTGATTTTCCGTCCTTCCGGTTTATTCGGTAAAAATGTACGGGAAAAAGTGTAGGGGGGCTTAAACGATGAACATACTCAAAAGTGCCAAAGGTTTCTGGACCTCAATCGTTTTAGCTGTGGTTTTTGGAGTAATTTTCCAATTTCTAGTCACTGGAGAAATTATTAACTTTTTTTACATAAATACTTTATACTTCATCGGAATTAATATCATTCTAGCTGCCAGCCTACACTTAATCATTGGAATAACCGGTCAATTTTCAATAGGTCATGCAGGTTTCCTTGCGGTCGGTGCATATGCGTCGGCAATTATAACGATGAAATTGGAGCTCCCTTTTTCACTGGGACTATTAGCGGGCGGCTTGGCTGCAGCAGTAGCTGGTTTAATTATTGGGATTCCTACTTTAAGGTTAAAGGGAGATTATTTGGCAATTGCAACACTAGGATTTGGCGAAATTGTCCGGATTGTCTTTTTAAATATTGATTATGTCGGAGGGGCTAGCGGGATGTCCGTTACTCAATTGACAACATGGCCGTGGCTATTTGGTAGTGTTCTGCTCACTGTCCTTGTGATTCGGAATTTTACAAACTCAACACACGGACGAGCCTGTATCTCTGTTAGAGAAAATGAAATTGCTGCAGATGCAATGGGGATTAATACCACCTATTATAAGGTTGTTGCTTTTGTCATTGGTTCGTTCTTTGCAGGAGTGGCCGGTGCGCTTTATGCACATAACTTTTATATAATCCAGCCGACAAACTTTGGTTTCTTAAAATCCTTCGATATCTTAATTTTTGTTGTTCTTGGCGGTTTAGGAAGTCTGTCGGGAGCTGTACTGTCTGCTATTCTATTAACAATCATTTCAACGTTCCTACAAAGCTATCCAGAAGTCAGGATGATTATTTATAGTTTAGTGTTAATTATCATGATGATTTATCGTCCGCAGGGCTTGCTTGGAACAAGAGAATTAACCTCATTCTTTAAAATTGGCAAGTCGGCTAAAGGAGGAGTCCAAAATGACAGCAAAGACACCGTTGCTTAAAGTAAGTAATGCTGGAATTCGCTTTGGTGGATTAAAAGCTGTATCTGACGTAAACCTAGAAATTCAGCAAGGTGAATTAGTGGGACTAATCGGTCCAAATGGGGCGGGAAAGACTACCTTTTTTAACTTGCTGACAGGTGTTTATGTTCCTACTGAAGGAAGCATTGAATTAGATGGCGATAGATTAAATGGCTTAGCACCATACAAGATAACGAAGAAGGGAATCAGCCGAACCTTCCAAAACATTCGTTTATTTAGTGAATTATCGGTACTAGATAATGTGAAAGTTGCTTACCATTCCCTAGCTAAGCATTCGATTATTAGCTCAATTTTTCGCCTCCCTCCTCATTTTTCAGGAGAGAGATATATGGAGGAAAAGGCCATTGAGTTTTTAAAAATATTTAACCTCGATATCGTGATGCATGAGAAAGCAAAGAATCTGCCCTATGGTCAACAGCGGCGGCTAGAAATCGCTAGAGCACTTGCGGCAAACCCAAAATTATTGCTTTTGGATGAACCTGCTGCCGGAATGAACCCGCAGGAAACAGAGGAATTAATGAATTTAATTGCCTTAATTCGAAAAAAATTCGAGCTGACCATTCTACTAATCGAACATGACATGCTTCTTGTTATGGGGGTATGTGAACGAATATATGTGCTTGATCATGGGCAATTAATTGCCGAAGGAACTCCGGAACATATCAGGAATCATCCAAAAGTCATCGAAGCATACCTAGGCGAGGAGGTTGAGGTTTCATAATGTTAAAAATAGAAGATATTGATGTGTATTATGGAATTATTCATGCCTTAAAAGGGGTTTCGCTTGAGATTAATGAAGGAGAAATTGTGACGCTAATTGGAGCAAATGGTGCCGGTAAAAGCACACTATTAAAGACAATTTCTGGTTTATTAAAACCGAAAAAAGGTGATATTCTTTTTCAAGGTCAATCGATTTCAGGTAAAGTTGCCCAGTCCATTGTCAAACAAGGGGTATCACAAGTACCCGAAGGACGCCGTGTTTTTTCTAATATGACAGTCGAGGAGAATCTTGAATTAGGTGCCTATCTACGTAAAGATAAAAAAGGGATCCGTGAGGATTTTGAAAAGGTATTTAACCTGTTCCCTCGCCTGCTAGAGCGCCGTAAGCAGCTAGCGGGGACATTATCTGGCGGGGAACAACAAATGCTTGCAATGGGCCGTGCTTTAATGGCACGACCGCGTCTATTATTGCTTGATGAACCTTCCATGGGACTTGCACCGCTTTTGGTTAAGACCATTTTTAAAATTATTGCTGAAATTAATCAAAGCGGAACAACAATATTATTAGTAGAGCAAAACGCAAACATG
>JAQSXG010000171.1 GCA_029256785.1 Neobacillus sp. | reverse complement strand
GCATGAAAGTAATGAAGACTATGCATTCTATGCCCGTTGTCGTGGACTGTCGGAAAGCAGACTTTTATTTTTCCATTTTATTCCTCGCGCCGCAGTTGGACTGATTCCTAACTTTCTGCAAAGTATAGGTCTGGCGCTGGCAAATGCAACTGTAATTGAGCAGATTTTTTCTATTCCGGGCTTTGGATATTTGATTGTCAATCATGTATTGGATCGAGATACGCCTATGATTCATGCAGAGGTGTTCTTCCTTGCTCTGGCGATTGCCCTTTGCAATATTGCTGCAGATTTGATTCAATGGGCAATTCAAAGAAAAAAGGAGGTAGCGTAAATGAAAAAGAAGAGAGTGGCATACAATCTTTCTATTAGAATTCCCATGCTTGTGATTGTGTTATTTTTAATCGGATATCTATTTGCACCTAATAATCCGATGGAATCCAATCTTTTGACAAGATTTCAGAAACCGTGCACCACGTACCCGTTTGGAACCGATCAATTAGGTCGATGTATTTTCTCACGAATTCTTTATGGAGGAGGGACAACACTTGGAATCGTGCTGGGCGGCTCGATGATAGTCTTTTCATTGGGGACAATCATCGGTATGGCAACAAGCCGGGCGGTAATGAAAGGAAATACTTTAATTGATGGACTCATCAATGCAGTCACAGCAATACCACCTATTGCATATCTGATCGTTTTTATAGGCGCTTGGGGGAGTGGAGGGAAAACCACTCTATTTGCGCTGACCGTATCCTATATCCTTCGCTATATTAAACTGGTGCGGACCCGAACTGATATGGAAATGGGAAAAGCCTATGTTAGGTGTGCAGTTGCTTCCGGAGCTTCAAAATTGCGAATATTGGTTATTCATATCTTCCCAAATTTGATTGCGGAGATGATACGCTTTCTCTGTTTATCTTGTGCAGACATGATACTAGCAATTACAGCTTTCTCATTCATTGGATTAGGATTGGGAGATAATGTTGTGGATTGGGGTAGCATGATTCTAGATGCGCGTGGTGCACTGATTCTCCACCCTATCATGATTTTGTACCCAATCGGTGCCGTTATTTTATCGACGCTCTGTTTTAATATCTTGGGCAGACAATTGACAGAAAAGGAGGCAATATAGTGTTAAAAATCAACAAACTAAGTGTAAAAGAAAAATCAGGCCGTTTCCTATTGGATCAAGTGTCCATAGAAATACCTTCCGGGGCAATCATTGGACTTACAGGCCATAGCGGTTCAGGAAAAACAACATTGCTGCGAAGTATATTCGGAATGCTACACACGGACTGTCAAATTAAGGACGGAAAAATTTTTATGAATGACACAGATTTACTCTGCCTATCGCACAGGGAGCATCGTAGCTTGTGCGGGAGAAAGGTCGGTTTTATACCACAGACACCCATGACCGCTTTTGACAGCCGACTGAAAATAGGCTATCAAATTCAGGAGACTTTTCAGAGACGGTTGCAATTGACTAAATCCAAGGCAATTGCTCTTGCAAAAGAAAAATTGGATTTAGTCAATCTGAAGGAGACACAGAGAGTGCTGAATGCATACCCTGGGGAACTTTCGGGAGGGATGTTGCAACGAGTGGCTACAGCCATTTTGTTAGGGATGTCACCCGACTATATCCTTGCGGACGAGCCAACGGCTGCACTTGATGAAGAAAACCGCAATCTGCTGTTAGATGTGTTGCGGACGCAAATGCAGGATAAGGGTATTCTGTTTGTTTCTCATGATGTCGGCGCACTCCAAAGACTTTGTAACAATGTATATGTGCTTGGAACAGGAAAAGTAATTGAACAAGGCAATATGAATCAACTATTAACGAAACCGCAAACGGATTGGATGAAGCAATTCTCCAGCTTAAGTAGGAAAGAAAGCCGAGGTAAATGGGAGTGGGAGAAATTGTAATACAAAATGTTAATCAGATTTATCACAGTGAAACACAGAGCGAGTTTCAGACTCTCTATGATATTAATATTCGTTTGGAAAAGGGTGAAAATCTGGCGATACAGGGGGAAAGTGGTTCGGGCAAAAGTACGTTAGCAAGATTGCTGATTGGTATGGAAAAACCCACATCTGGAAGCATTTTGTTAGATGGTGAAGATATTACACAGTGGAATTATCGTATATGGAAAAGTCATCGTAAAAAGATACAGGCCGTGTTCCAAGACTCTTCCGGTACACTAAATCCAGCAAGATCAGCATTTTCCAATGTTGAAGAAGCGCTGATAAATTTGACTTCGCATAACCGAAAAGAACGAAAACGACGTATCTATGATTTGATGGATGCTGTCTACATGGATCATAAGCTGCTGGATACCCCAGTGCGCCGGCTCTCAGGCGGAGAACAGCGCCGCCTATCGTTGCTTCGAGCCATGGCTATAGAGCCTGATTATTTAATCATGGACGAAGTGACAAGCGGCCTCGATTTGATTTCAACCGATGCCGTACTTACCTTAGTAGAAAACGCCACAAACCGGCATCGCTGTTCCTGCATTTTTGTAACCCATAGCCGGAAAGACGCTATGCGAATTTCCGATAGGATTGCAATTATGCAAAATGGCAAGATTGTGGAGCAGGGTCATCTAATAAAATAAATTCCAACATAGAAAGGATAGAAATAACATGAAAAATAATTGGAATAAAATACTTTCGACGCTCTTAAGTGGCGTGCTCCTCGCATTTTGCTTGGCTGGCTGCGGGCAAAATGTTGAAACGCCTGACGCAAGTCAGTCATCATCTACCAAGATATTAACTATTTGTACCGCAAAGGAGCTGGATAACCTAACAACTCTAACCATGAATAAAGAAAACAATATCGCTTGCGGTCTGGTATATGAAACGCTGGTGGCCTACGAAAACGGTAAAATTGTCCCAAAGCTGGCTGAAGACTGGAGCTGGGACGAAACCAATACGGTACTCACATTCAAGCTGCATCAGGGGGTTACTTTTACCGATGGAACGGGATTTAATGCTGAAAGTGTAAAAGCCATTTTGGAATTTGATAATTCAAACTCCAATTTTAGTGGCATTAAGGGTATTTATAATATCCAGAGTGTTGAGGCAATTGATAAATACACGGTGGCTGTTCATTATGAGTCTCCATGCTTCTCCTATTTGAATGATTTCTGTTTCCAGAATGTTGCTGGTATGATGTCCCCCAATGTCTTCGAAGCGGGCAATTTCCAAACATTCAAGGATGTTGTAGGAACTGGCCCTTATGTACGAGATGAGATTATTTCTGGAGACTGCACCCGCTTTGTTCGGAACGAAAACTATTGGGGCGAAGCTCCGTATTATGAGGAGGTCGTTGTAAAATATATTCCAGAGGCTTCTTCCCGCCTACAGGCGTTACAGACCGGGGAAGTAGATATGATTTATGGCGCAGAGCTGATTACATACGATGATTACAATCAGGCAATCACTCTGGAGGGTATTAATGGTGAAATAAATGAAGGTAATACTCTGACACGTAATTTAGTGCTAAATGCTGCTAGCCCAATACTGAGCGATGTTAAGGTCCGTGAAGCAATTGCTTATGCAATTAATAAGCAGGAGATCACCGAGGGGCTGACCTATGGCTATGAAACTCCGGCCGCAACCCTGTTCAGTAAAGGTGCACCTTATACAGATATTAGTTACAACACCACGCGGAAATTTGATTTAGACAAGGCCAATACCCTGCTGGATGAAGTGGGCTGGGTAATGAACGAAAAAATAGGTTTCCGCGAGAAGGATGGGAAAGCGCTAACGCTCAACTACACCTATTGGGCAGATATTTCTCTCGCTCAGGAAATGGCCCTGGCAATCAAAACGCAACTTGCCAAAGTGGGTATCAACGCTGAGACCACTGGACAAGATCAGATGACATGGTGGACGGAAGGCGTTGCTGGCAACTATGATATTACCACTTGGAACACGGAAGGTTCCTATACGGAGCCTCACAAATTCCTTCAGGAAACTCTTGGCGCTGATCCTCATGCAGTTTCTCTGCAAGCCTTGGGTAATTTTGAGGATTATTCCGCTGCAGTTAATCAGTTTTCCACAACTGCGGAGCCTGATGCGGTTCAGGATGCGATTGCGACCGCATTGAACATTTCCAATGATAATGTTATTGACTTGCCAATTTCCTATTCAAAGGATTTGGTGGTATATAATACCGATAAAATTGCAGGATACACATTTTCCAGCATTTCTCAGTTCTTTGACATTAACAATGTGCAGCCTGCTCAGTAATGTTGAAAATACTTTGTCTAAATAGGGGGTTAACAGGCTTATCAGAGTAGCAGGAAAAAATTAAATCACTATAATAGAGGTTGGTTAACGAAAATTAACCAATCTCTATTTTATTAAGAAAGGATTGAATGTGAAATGGATAAAGAACAAAGTCCTATGTCCAGATTGATGGAACTTGCAGCTCCTTACAAGCGTAAATATGTCCTATCAGTCGTTTTAGCTATCCTCGGTGTTGCCGCTGGTTTAGTGCCGTTTTTTGTAGTTTCTAAAATCGTACTGCTGTTGATGGGTGGGGAAATGACTGTTCCCGTTTATTTGAAATGGTGCGTCATAGCTGGTATTGGGTTTTTATCAAAAGTATGCTTTTTCAATCTTTCTACTTTTGTTTCCCATACTGCAACTTTTGAAACATTGTCTGAAATTCGAATGCAGCTTGTGGACAAACTCACAAGGGTTCCGATGGGATATATCATTAACACCCCGTCTGGTCAACTCAAAAATATTATTGTGGATAGGGTAGAAGGTATGGAAACAACTCTCGCCCACCTGATTCCTGAATTAACTGCGAACTTTTGTATTCCATTCTGTATCTTGATTTATCTACTGTTTCTTGACTGGAGAATGGCGCTTGCCTCCATGGTAACATTACCTCTTGGTATGCTCTGCTACAAAGGAATGGCTAATGGCTATGAAGAGAAATTTCAGGGGCTTATGATGCGCGTTCGTAAGATGACGAATACGGTTGTAGAGTATATCGGAGGAATTGAAGTTATCAAAGCTTTTAATCAATCCGCTAATTCTTATCAGAAGTATTCCGATGCCGTTCAGGATAATGCTTTATATGCCGTAAACTGGATGAAGAGTGTTCAGATTTATAAGTCTATGGTGTTTACGGTTTGGCCAAGTGTGTTGGTCAGTGTACTTCCCATTGGCTGCGTCTTATACCGAAATGGCAGCTTGAGTGTTCCAGTTTTTGTCGCATGTATTGTTTTGGCACTGGGTATTATTACACCTATCCTCAATGCTATGAATTTTACAGACAGCATTGCGCAGATGAAGTCTATTGTAGGAGAAATCTGTTCCGTTCTAGACGAAAAAGAGTTGGAACGACCTGTGCAACTGCTCAAACTTGATACATCTAGCATCTCAATGGAGAATGTAAGTTTTTCCTACGAAGAGAGCACATCACTTTTGGAGCAGGTCAACCTTAATATTCCAGAAAAGACTATTACAGCTTTTGTAGGTCCTAGTGGAGGTGGTAAGTCTACTATAACAAAATTGATTGCGGGTTTTTGGGATGTGACCGTTGGAGAGGTTAAAATTGATGGTATCAATATACGAGAAATACCGTTAGAACAGTTGATGGATCAGGTTGCCTACATATCACAGGACAACTATTTATTTGATGAAACAGTACTTGAAAATATCCGAATGGGAAAGTCCGCCGCGACGGATGAAGAAGTCTATCAGGCGGCAAAGGATTGTGGCTGCTATGACTTTATCTTGAAATTAGAAAATGGTTTCCAAACAGTTGTAGGTGGTGCAGGCGGACATCTTTCCGGAGGTGAGCGACAGAGGATTGCGATTGCAAGAGCTGTGTTGAAAAACGCGCCTATCGTCATTCTCGACGAAGCAACAGCTTATATTGATGCAGAAAACGAAGCATTGATTCAGGAAGCCATGGCGAAGATCATTGTCGGAAAAACAGTTCTGATGATTGCACATCGTCTCTCTACGATTACCGATGCAGACAAGATTGTTGTGGTAAAGAATGGACATATTGAGGCGGAAGGTACTCATCAGAACCTACTTCAGACATGCTCTTTGTATCAGGAAATGTGGAAAGCACACATGGATACAAAAGATGTTGCTTAAGGGGGATAAAAATGATACGTACATTAAAAAAAATATATTGCTTTTCAGGTAAAATGCAAGGAGCGATGAAAACGACAATTCTGTTTTCAGTATTGCATTCTATTTTCGATATGATGTCATTTGCCGCGCTTGCGCTGGTTTTTTCAGGCATTATAAATGGCTTTGAAACGGCAACAATCTGGCAGATATTTGGAATTACTTTTGCCAGTATGATTTTGAAAATTATTTGCAGCTATATTTCAGATTTTTACAAAGTAAAAATCGGTTATTTTATGTGCACTGAAAAGCGCATTCATATTGGAGACCGCATTAAGTATATGCCGATGGGGTATTTCAGTGATCACAATCTCGGCAATCTGACTTCTGTTGTTACTACCACGATGGGTGACATTGAGAACAATGCATCAACAGTGTTGACTAACATTTTAGGCGGATATATTCATGCAGCGGTTATTACAATTGTTATGTTTACTATTGATTGGAGGATAGGATTAACAATTCTCTGTGGTATCCTGCTGTTTACCTGGTGCATCAGTAGTCTGCAAAAAAAATCCGAAAAAGTATCCCCTGAAAGACAGGCGGCGCAAGAATCCCTTGTCTCAAATGTATTGGAGTATGTGCAAGGAATGTTAATTGTCAAATCTTTTAACCTGCAACGAAACTCCAACAGTAAAATAAAACAGGCTATTTTAGAAAGCAAAAATAAGAACCTGAAACTAGAGCATTTATTTGTTCCTTACACAGTTTTACAGCAAATTATCCTTTATAGCACTAGCGTCGTAATCATTACGGAATCGTTGATTTTTCATCTCAACGGCTCTATGAGTTTGTCAATATGCCTGTTGATGACGGTTGCTTCCTTCATGCTTTTCGGGCAACTTCAATCAGCTGGGAATACTTCTTCGCTATTACGACTTTTGGATGTCTCAATTGATAAAGTTGAGGAAATTAATAGAGCACCTGTCATGGATGAGAATGGGATGGTACAGACTCCGTCTAATTACGATATTGCATTTGAAAATGTTTCTTTTTCTTATGGTAATCATAAAATTCTGGATCATGTCAGCTTGTCAATCCCCCAAAAAACAACAACTGCTATTGTTGGGCCTTCTGGTGCAGGCAAAAGTACTCTCTGTAATCTAATTGCCCGTTTTTGGGACGTGGATGGAGGAAAAATCACAATTGGTGGCATAGATATCCGCAATTATACGTTGGATAGTCTATTGACGAATATAAGCGAGGTATTTCAGAAGGTCTATCTGTTTGCCGATACGATTGAAAACAACATCAAATTTGGAAAACCAAATGCATCGCATGAGGATGTGGAGCTTGCTGCAAAGAAGGCTTGCTGTCATGACTTTATTATGAGTCTTCCTGATGGCTACGACACCGTTATTGGAGAAGGAGGCGCAACACTGTCGGGTGGTGAAAAACAACGAATTTCCATCGCCCGTGCTATTTTGAAAGATGCGCCCATCATCATATTGGATGAAGCCACCTCCAGTGTCGATCCGGAAAATGAGAACATGCTAATGGAGGCGATTGCAGGATTAACAAAAAACAAAACGGTTATTATGATTGCACATCGACTGAAAACAATACAAAAGGCTGATTGGATTTTTGTTCTGGCTGACGGACATATAGTGCAGCAAGGTAAACATGAAAGGCTAATAAATCAAAAGGGTATCTATAATCAATTCATTAGTGCTCGCAAAAAGGCGATTGGATGGAAATTGAAATAAATTATAAGGGAAGAAATATGCAACTTCATGCATCAGGTGAGTATGAATATCTGAAATATATCCTTGAAGCAATGCCAGATACAGATTTTAATAACCCCAATTGGATAACCTTTAGCAACAAGTGTGGCGGTAATTCTCCTAGTTCCCCATGCAGGATGTTCAGTGTGCAAATAATCTATAGTATGGAGCTGTATTGTCTTTACAATACAGTTAGCCATGCTTTCCAGCCTGCTTAATGAAAAGATAATCTCAGAAAAGGAGTTCTTTAAAATCAAAGCCGAGTTGGAGAGAAAATACAAAACTGAACGAGGTTTATTTGGTTAAGTTGTAACCACTGTGGTAAAATTAAAATGATAAGTAGGAACATAGATTGAAAGTATAATCAAGTTTTAGAATATAAAAGAAGATATAATATAACGGCAGGGAGTGAACGGGATTGTCTGTTAAAACAATTGAAAATATGGTGAATTGGGTTGAAGAAAATTTAAAAGAATGTCCAACATTAGAAGAAATGTCCGATTTCGTAGGGTATTCACCTTGTTATTGCTCTACTAAGTTCCATGAATATGTCGGTATTTCATTTAAAGATTATATTAAGAAGCGGCAACTAAGTATGGCAGCAGTGGCGTTACAAAAAACGAAGTATCGCATTATTGATATTGCTATACAATATGGGTTTTCGTCACATGAAGCATTTACAAGGGCTTTTGTACGTGTTTATGGTTATACACCCTTTCAATATCGTAAATTGTTGCCGGAAATCTTAACTTTTGATAAAGCTCAAATAGACACTTGAACACTCCTTAGTCAATATAAGGAGTGTTTTTAATGTTGAAAAAAATTGGACGAAATGATTTGTGTTGGTGTGGAAGCGGAATAAAATATAAAAAATGTCATGAGTCTTTTGACGAAAAGCTATCGTGGTACAAAACCCAAGATTGTATTATTCCACCTAGAAAAATTATAAAAACCCCAAAACAAATTGTTGGGCTTAGAGAAAGTGGAAAAATCAATATAGCGGTTTTAGATTTCATATCTGAACAGCTACATATA
>JAQSXG010000170.1 GCA_029256785.1 Neobacillus sp. | reverse complement strand
TTAAAAGAAAATACTAGTAAAAATAAAAGCAGCATTACTAATGTTAATGGGTAAGTAAAACCTTTTTCATTTCTCCCCATCGCTTATTTCCAATCAATGTAGGAATGAATTATAACCGAATAATCATGTCCCCAACTATCCTTCACATTGATTTTTACTGCATTTTTCAGTCGAAAAAAAGTAACATCCACTACATTTTGAAGCAGAACTTCATGTCCCGATGAATTTACCCGTCTGCGAAGATTTGTTCCCAATTTCTCATAATAAATTGTTTCATTATTATTGGATAACACTAATAGTCCTGAAACGACCTCTGCCTTTGAAACACTGCGTATTTCCTTTTTTACTTGACTACAAAAAACCTCCCACTCCATTTCTTGTAACCTCACTTCTGATTTCTCATTGTTTAAGATAATTTGTAGTACTGGTGTTAGAAAGAAAACAATCGTTGTAAATATGGAGAAGGCAAACATCACTTCAAGAAGTGTAAATCCCTGTTCACTCAGGGGTAGCGCATTTCTCTGTTTTTGCAGATATAGCATTTTTTTCAACCTTCACACACACCTCCTTTTGACTTGAGCCAGGGGTGTCACTCCAGTTAATTTGGTATTCTAAACCATTATGTGTAACTGAATAATTTGTAGCTATTCCGTTAATTAAATTTGCTTGGAGTTCTTCGTATAACAGATGGGTTATCTTTTTGTCTACTTCCAACTGTATTGATTGGCTTTTTAACTCAATTAATAATGGGATAAAAAATAAGCTAATCATGAACCAGGCAGATAAAGATAAAAGCAGCTCCAAAAGGAAGAAACCATCATTCTTCGACAACATAGAACCGTCCCCTTCCAATCAAAACGGTCATACGGTATTTCTTTTCATTTGTCTGGATGCTGAGGGAACCGAACCTGTCCACATTACCAGTCTTTAGAAATTTAAAATATAAGGATATTGAACCGGGCACCACATTAATTTTCTCAGAATACCTTCTCTCGACTATACGCAGAAAGCTATTACTTTCAGAAATTACATACATATGCTTTTCAGCCATAATATTGACGATCACGTCACGTTGGTGGGATATTGCGAATTGTTGAGCGTACAATAGGTCCGCTTTTAGTTGAACAATAAAGGCATCATTGTCGACCATATTGTACTGAGGTTTTAGGCTAAAGGCAGTAACTGAGGAAATAATTAAGAAGATAGAAAGAACAATCAAAGACTCAATTAATGTAAAACCCTTTTCATTTTTACTCATTACTGTATGACTTTTGCGACTGCAGTAACATTACCTTCACCATCTATCTTGACTTCTTTCGTGCCATTTGGACAACCAATATCATTTATATATTCTTCAGTTTTGAGCTCAGTTAATGTTGGTATCTTACTATGCTTTATTTGATAGGATTGTACTTGGGCCTGGACCATTTTAACAAAAGCATCACAACCTTTGTCATTAATATTTGCATTATGCTTAGCAACATTCGGAATGGTCACAATTAGCAACACAGATATTACTAACATAACAATCATCATTTCAACTAATGTAAAACCCTTTTCATTTTTCATTTTTTAACCTCCAGTTTTTTTATATTCCATCTAACAGATGGAACATCGGTAGTAAAATCGCTAAATACATAGACACAACAAGAAATCCGATAATAAGATAGAGGATTGGCTGAATCGTCTTCATACTCTTACCCAACCGTTCTTCCATACTAGTAATACAGTGTTGACTGAAAAAAAGTAATTCTTGTTCTAGCTTCCCATTTTCTTGACCATGTTTAATGATCATTGGGAATTCTTTTTCGAAAAAAGGAAAATTTGCTAAGATAGATTCTAGTTTCTCACCTGTAATAAGCTTTTCTTTTATCTCCCTTCCTAAAAGGCTATAAAATGGCTGTCTATGATTCTTCTCAAACAGCAACAAAGCCTCTGAGACTGATATTCCACCAGATAATAAGAAACTTAATTGGACGGAAAAATAATGAGTAAACAGCAATTTGAGGATTCTTCCTACAATCGGAATTCGGACAAGCTGGGCCCTTTGTTTAAGAACGGAGAGTTTTCGAAAAACTAGAAAATAATAGATGGTGGCTAGTAATAAAACTGTTATAAAAGAAAATATTGTTATGGGAATATATCTATCTAGAGAATTGATAACAAGCGTAAAAAAGTTAGCTTCAAGACTCATTGAATTAAAAAGTGAGGTGAATTTTGGTAGAAGTGATTTTTGAACAAAAACAAACAGGAATGCGGTAATACCTATCAAAAACAGCGGATATTGGAGTAGAGTAATCAGTTTCTTCACATCTTTGTCTTTGACAAATGCTAACTGACTCCCTTCTAATAGTGCCTCTGCAAAGCTCCCATGCTGTTCAGCAAAAAATACATAACCAATCAAATCTTTGTGAAAGCCTAGTTTGTTTAAGACATCATGGAATGATTGACCTTCCTTTAACTCTATAATACAATCATACAATTCCGCCTTTCTACTGCTTGGTAAATGCAGCGATATCGACTCAATCGCTTCGGCAATTGGATACCCTCTTGCAAGTAATTCACCCATTCTTTTCAAGAAATGGGCCTGTTCCTGAACTGACCATTTACGGTGCTTCATGATCATATACCAGGCGCTCATATTCAGATTCCTTGATATATCCGAGTGCGATGCCTTTTTTTATTACTTCTTTCATTGTACGGTATTGTGAAATAACATCCCCCCCTTTTGCATTTTTCATTTCTGCGTTTAAGTTCCTTCCTGCCAAGAGCTCAAATACGCTTGCCCTTTTCCACCTGCCATAGGAATAGCAGTATGGGGAGCAATCGTCCTCACAATATGGACAGGTTAATTCTACTAACCGCTGGGCTGCAACTGCAATTAATGTTTGCTCCACCTCTAACCAATTCACCCCAAATTCATGCAGACGATGAACTGCTCCCTTTGCATCACGTGTATGCATTGTGCTAAGCACTAAGTGTCCTGTTAAGGCTGCACGGACAGCTATTTTGGCTGTTTCAGCATCACGTATTTCTCCCACCATAATAATGTCGGGATCATGACGCAGGATTGCCTTTAAGCCGGCTGCATAGGTCACTCCCGCCTTTTCATTCACTTGTATTTGCAAAACAGAATCATAATTTTTTTCGATGGGGTCTTCAAGTGTAATAACATTTCGGTGAAATAAGTGGGCAGTTTCATTTAAAAGGGAATAAAGTGTGGTCGTCTTTCCGCTGCCGGTTGGCCCGGTGAAAATAATTAATCCGTGGGCGTGTTTAAGGAGTGCTAATAATTTTCTTGTCATACCTGGAAACAATGAGAGTTGATGAAACGGAATCTGTTCTTGTTGTGGTAAAAGTCTTATTACTAGACTTTCTCTGTTGTTTGAGGGAAGGGTTGAAAGTCTAAGACCCATTAATTGTTTGTCAACCTCACAAAATATCGCACCGCTCTGCGGGCGTCTACGTTCTCCGATATCCATATTTGCAGTGAATTTAAAATGTGAAATTAATCTGTCGCACTCATCTTTTGGTAGGGATAGTCGGGGGATAAGTTTGTTCGTTAAACGAATTTGAACGAGTGTATCATCCTTTCTGGGAACAATGTGGATATCTGTCGCTTGGTTCCTTACGGCATCTCTGATTATCCGATTAGCCAATATTTCAATCGAGCTTACAATAGGTAACACCACCTTTTTATTTGTCTCTACAGTATTTCGACAAGATTCTTTTTATTCCTTCACAATTTTTATTTTTTTTAAAATTTATTTTATATATTATTTCACAATAAAAGTAGCTATTGACATACAATTCGTATAGCTTTTGTACAACTTTTGTATAACCACGACCAATTGTATTGAACCTAATTGTGAACAAATTCTAAACATATAGTGTTAACATTGTTAACCTCATTCCCAATGTACTGGGACTGTATTATACTAAAACTAAATTATGGGGGTTTGAGGTGAACTGAGATGGAACAAACATTAAAAATAACAAACGTTTTGTCCGATCCAACGAGGTATTACATTTATCAATACATTACGAAACGTCACCAAGAAGTAACTGTTCAAGAAGTGGCAGAGAATTTTAATATTCATCCCAATGTAGCAAGATTACATTTATCAAAGCTAGAAGACGTTAACATGTTAGCATCTGAAACAAAAAAGACTGGAAAGGGCGGAAGACCTAGCAGGTTATATCGTCTATCCGATGATGTCATTCAACTACACTTTCCATTCCGCGATTACATGCTTTTATCAAAAGTAGCAATTGAAACAATGCTTACACTTGGTGAGGCAGGTAAACAGGCGCTATATGTAACAGGAAAACGTTTCGGTACAGAAGTAATAGATCAGGAAATTGCTAAAAAACCACATATGGATGAATTGGATTTTGAACAAAAGTTAACTATATTAAAAAGTGCAGCAACACTTGCAGGTCTATATCCTGAATTCGAAGTGAATGGTGAAAAGACTAAAATTTACTTCCAAATTTTCAACTGTCCATTTAAGGAAGTTGCTGAGGATCATGAGGCTGTTTGTACCATGCATCACGAGTTCCTAAAAGGTATGTTTGAGGCGCTATTTGATACTGTTGAACTTGTCGAAAAGGAAAATATCGCATCCGGCTGTGAAACTTGCTCTTATCAAGCATTAGTTACAAACTAATTTGATACCATTATTTACTTTATACCGCCTTTTACTTTATAATATTGTAATGATGGTATCGTTTAGTAAAAGGGGGGTTACATATGGATCGTATGTACAGAGTTTTAGGTTTCTGGACAGGAATTTTTACGGTAATGTTTTATCTAGGTGATATGAACAAGACTGCATTACTTTTCTTAGTGCAAACCGGTTTCTTTGTTTTATTAAGCTATCTTAAGCTATCCGAACGCATGTATATGTACGTTTTCGGAGCATACTTAACTGTTTTCTTCGTTGGCTTCACATATTGGACAACTTTCATGATGCCACTTGGTGGCGGAGGCCATTGATTCAAAACACCTAAAAAAACACCGGAGATCATCTCCGGTGTTTTTATTTACCTTTGTTATACTATGAAAACATCCTGATGCGTAAAGTTTAAACCTTTTTGTTGAATAACAATTTGAAAGTACGAACTTATTCCAGAAGGCATAATTAATCCTCGAATCGCTCGATTTCGCTTGCTGACCTCGGAGAACGGATTAGGATCGTAGTGATTTTCAAGTTCCTTAAGAATCCCAATTTTCAATAAAAACTCATCCTGCCGCAATTTTCCAAGCACCTTTAATCCAACTAATTCTCCCTTTTGTATCAGCCAGTCTAAATGGATATGCGAGGTAATATCCATCTTTCCAGGGTGCTTCAGTACATCAGTTATCATCTTATGCTGATAATACCCTCGCAAACTTCCAGAAGCTCTGGCAGGCTGTTCCCATTCTTCATTTGTGTATCCATAATCAGCCGTTACCACTAGTCCTTTTGTTAAGGCTTGAGAAACCTGTTCCAGCATGTTACCCATTGCTAACGGAATTTCGATCCTTTGGTTTTCTTTTAATTCAATGCCGCTAACCTCCAAGAAGGTTAAAAGCTCTTGATTCATTATGGGAACCTTTACCTCATATAATTGTTCCTCTTTGATTCCAACCATCATTTCAAAAATTTGACCGTGATTTTTCTGAACTACATGAACAGGAAGAGCATCAAAAAGTTCATTAGAGAATATCACTCCTTCAAAACTCTCTAGTTCTCCAAGACTTTCAACTTGTATGATAGAATAAACATCCTTCAATAATTCATACTGTAATTCTTGATGATAGGAACTGCTTTCAACAATAATATATGTAAGCGAAGTTTTTATTGATTTTTGCCACTCCTGTAAAAAAGCATGGGCAAAGCGCCCATTGCCTCCACCAACTTCACAGAAAACTGGTTCTAGATTATTGGTTAAACAAGTGTGTGCAAACCACTTTGCAATGATTCGACCATAAATATCAGAAATATTGCTGGTAGTAATAAAATCCCCCTTACGTCCAATCTTTTCTTTTTTTTTCATATAATAACCTAGTTCTGGATGATAGAGTACAGCCTCCATATATTCCGCATAAGTAATTAAATGATTAGGAGAAGCGGAAATTAGGGTTGATAAATAATTAATCATAGTAACTCCTTTTCTTAGAAGCCATTTAAAAACGGATTATTATCCATTTCTTCTCGTATAGTTGTAATTGGACCATGCCCTGATAATACCTCTGTATCCTCGGGTAGGAATAACAGTTTTTCGTGAATACTCTTTATTAACTGCTTATGGTTTCCACCTGGAAGGTCCGTACGGCCAATGCTGCTCTTAAATAAGGCATCACCAGATACGACAAAACCTTCTTCACCAAAATAATAGGACACACTCCCTGGTGAGTGCCCTGGAGTTTCTAAAATAGAGAACTCAAAATTGCCTACCTTCATAGCCTTTTCATTTTTAATGATGAAATCAGCCTTTTTTACCTTAAGCATTTCCTGCATTGCAAAATATTTTGAGCCATTCAATGCTGGGTCGGGCAACCAGTCCTCTTCCTCTTCGTGAACATAAACTGGAATATTGTAATTGTCCCTAATTGTATCAACTGCACCTATATGGTCAAAATGGGCATGGGTTAAAAAAACGGCTGTCGGCTTTAATTCTCTTTTAGTTAACCATTTAATTAGTTTTTTCCCTTCACTACCGGGATCAAAAATTAAACAGGATTGTTCTGGACCTTCGATTATGTAGCAATTTGTTTGTAACGCCCCCAAGGGCAGTTGAAACCACTTCATTTAAAATACCTCCAATATAAAAATACCTATGTATTATTTTACACCAAATTAGTTGTAATACTATCCTATTAAGTCTCGACAAATATGTAAAAAGAATATAAAATAGGATTCGAATGTATATAATATACTTACATAATTATATTAGAAGTATTAGCTAACACAAAGTTTATGAATATAAAGGGGGCTTTATAATGGGAATAGTGATTATTTTTGCTATAGTAACTCTACTTGCAATTTACGGTTCATTTACTGCACTAAAAAATAAGAATTTCTTAGGTTTAGTTTTTGGTGTATTAACAGTCTTAGTCTTTGGATGGTTTGCTTTTATGACCTTAATCGAAAGCGGATTTCCAGCAGCACACTAATATTACGAACGAAAGACTGCCCAGCGGCAGTCTTTTTATTTTATTTATTTATTTATCACTTCATAAATACTTTTACCATTTATATCAATTATTTTCTCAAACTGATCTCCGTAAAGAAGCGCTTTTCCGGAAGGAGAGAACTTAATCGGTGCATGTTTCATTCCATCTAAAATTAATGTATTGGTCCCCTTGTTGATATTATAGGAAACAAGTTGAAAGTCCTCAGAATAGGAATCAGCTTCCCCGCTTCGTAATGGTTTGAAGGTAATAAATTCTCCATTTCTAAGATTATAGTCATAAGATGGAACAAACCATCCTGAGTACATTGATAATTGTGGCATAGAAAAAGAAAATAACGATTCCATTCCCTTGGTGTAAAAAGAATAACTAGATTGTAAAATATCTTGTTCGTTGACTCCGATTGTCATCAAGACATCTTTAAAGGTGGAAAATTGAAAAACCTCTGGAGAAAGTATTTCTTCCTCTTCATATCCCAATTTTTTTGAAACCAACGGGGCAAGTAGCGAAGGACTTTCATCATCCCAATTTATATAAACTACTTTATCCTCACCAAACCATTTAATAAAGGGCTGTTTACTACTGATATAACTAGTTTTATTATTCTTAATATCCAGCAGTTGCATCTGAAAGGTCCAATCCTCGAAAAAAGAGGTGATCAAAATTTCCGAATCACGATAAGGATTCCATTCAAATACTAATTCATAAGATGGAACGGATTGTCTTGCTACTTCTAACCCATTGGAATCAATAACGGTAATAATCCCTTCATAGGACGAAGGAGACGAATGGATGAGAATAAATTGATACTTAGGACTAATCTCCACGTTGACAATAGGTTCTTCACTCTTGTATAGTAATTTACTTTCACCCGTAGTTAATTGATAACAATATATGGAAGAAGTTTGTTCGTGATTGGTAATATATAGAACTTGCTCATCGGAAAGCCATCCAGCAATTTTATAAAAATTCCCCTCTGGTATACTAATTGGCAGTTTCCAAGTATCCCCCAAAGGAGGAGGCGGAACATCTGGTTCGTTCGTATTTTCTGATGGCCTTGGATCCTTATGTATTGTATTTGTACACCCAGTAATTATGGTAGTAAAAATAAGGAACAGTAAGGCTAAGAAAAGAAACTTTGGCATCATTCTTTTTTCTGTCCGATACAATCTTAGCCCACTCCCCTTTACTCTCATATTAATTAGTACGTAATTATGTCATGAATGTTTCAATATTTCAAAACTCTTCAAACAAATAGGAAAAAGGCCCTAGTTAGCAGCCTTTTTCCTATAAAGAAATTCTAACGATAATTCATTGTAATGGGATTAATATTAATTTACAAGTGTGAACCTTCTTTACTATAAATAAAGAGCGGATAGAAAGATTCCGCCAACTTTTTCAAGTAACACATTAAATTGAGAAAGAGGCAAAGGGTTAATTCCTCTCCCCAGTTCCAAGGTAAAACCAGGACGTTTAAACTCTTGAATATACCAGTCCTTAAACCCCGCATGACTATCCACATTTCGTATGGCCCGATACCCACTAACTCGTTCGAACTCACTAGCAAGACGTTCCGATTCTGGTGGTTCTAAGCCCTCATATCCCCAATAAAATTCCTCACCTTGGGTATGAAATGCCAGTATTCTATCGAAGTGATTCTTTTTTATTAATTCAGCCATCGCAATCGCTTCTGGTTCGGTTAAGGGCGAATTCCCAGGAAAGTCTCTCGGGGCAGGAGATTTAGGCACTTTGCGTTGCTGTT
>JAQSXG010000169.1 GCA_029256785.1 Neobacillus sp. | reverse complement strand
CATTAACACAAGGTTTGAACGGTGAATACGCTCGAAGCTTTCAGCAAGAACTGTTTTTATGCCTAAAAGGTTTGTACCTTTCGCAGCCCAGTCACGTGAAGAGCCCATTCCGTAATCTTTACCAGCAAGAACGATTAAGCCAGTGCCGTTTTCTTTGTACTTCATGCAAGCATCATAGATTGGTGTCACTTCGCCTGTTGGCCAGTAAGTAGTAACTCCACCCTCTGTACCTGGTGCGATTTGGTTACGAATACGAATGTTTGCAAACGTTCCACGCATCATCACTTCGTGGTTACCACGACGTGAACCGTAAGAGTTAAAGTCACGAGGCTGTACGCCTTTTTCAAGCAGGTATTTACCAGCTGGTGTATTCTTACCAATTGCTCCAGCAGGAGAAATATGGTCAGTTGTAACAGAATCCCCAAACTTAGCTACCACGCGCAAACCTGTTAATGGTTCAACTTCCCCAGGTTCTGGTGACATATTTTCAAAGAATGGCGGATTTGCGATATAAGTTGAATCTTCATCAAAAGTATATAATGGCTCATTGCTAGTTTTAATTTCGTTCCAACGCTCATTATCACCGAAAACATTTGCATATTCACTGCGGAATAGTTCAGGTGTAACAGTGCGCTTAACTACATCATTCACTTCAGCAGTCGTTGGCCAAATATCCTTGAAGAATACATCATTACCGTCTTTGTCTTTACCAAGTGGCTCAGAAGCAAAATCGATATTAACTGTTCCAGCAAGAGCATATGCCACAACAAGCGGTGGTGAAGCAAGGTAGTTTGCTTTTACAAGCGGATGAATACGTCCTTCAAAGTTACGGTTACCTGAAAGTACAGATGTAACTAATAGGTCGTTTTCAGCGATTGTTTTTTCGATTTCTTCCTTTAATGGACCAGAGTTACCGATACAAGTCGTACAGCCATATCCAACAAGGTTGAAGCCGATGTCTTCTAGGTATGGAAGTAAACCTGAATCACGAAGATATCCGGTTACAACTTTAGAGCCTGGTGCCAAAGAAGTTTTAACGAATTTTGGAACTTCCATTCCTAATTCAACCGCTTTTTTCGCAACCAAACCTGCACCCACTAATACATATGGGTTAGAAGTGTTAGTACAGCTTGTAATAGAAGCAATGGCAACTGCACCTGTTTTAATTGTTGCTTCGTCACCGTTATTGAATTTAACTACTGCAGATTTATCTAACTCATCTGCTTGTAAGCCAAAGCCTTGGTTTCCTTGTGGAGCAGAAACAGCTTTAACAAACTCTTCTTTCATTTTTGAAAGTGGAAGTAAATCCTGTGGACGCTTAGGACCAGAAAGGTTTGCTTCAATTCCTAAAAGATCAATTTCTACTACATCTGTATAAACTGGCTCTAATGCTGGATCAAAGAATAAACCGTTTGCTTTACAGTATTGTTCTACTACATTGATATCCTCTTCTTCACGACCAGTTAAACGCATATATGCTAGTGATTCGTCATCAATTGGGAAGAAACCGCAAGTAGCGCCATATTCAGGAGCCATGTTTGCAATCGTTGCACGATCTGCTAAAGGAAGAGCAGATACACCAGGTCCGAAGAACTCAACAAATTTCCCAACTACGCCATGGCTGCGAAGAACTTGTGTTACTTTTAAAGCAAGATCCGTAGCAGTTGCGCCGTTTGGCATTTCACCAACTAATTTAACTCCGACTACTTCAGGAACTGGGAAGTATGAAGGCTGACCAAGCATTCCGGCTTCCGCTTCAATACCACCAACGCCCCAGCCAAGTACACCTAGACCATTGATCATTGTTGTATGAGAGTCAGTACCTACAAGTGTATCAGGATAAGCTTCTAATTCAACATCAGCGTTCTCAGATACGTGAACAACATCTGCTAAGTACTCAAGGTTTACTTGGTGTACGATACCTGTTGCCGGTGGAACAGCACGATAATTATTAAAGGACTTTTGAGCCCAGCTAAGGAACTGATAACGCTCAGCATTCCGTTCAAATTCTAAATCCATGTTTACGCGTAATGAATCATTCGAGCCATATGCGTCAACTTGTACAGAGTGGTCGATAACGAGGTCGACTGTTTTCTCTGGATTAATCTTATCTGGATCTCCGCCAAGGTCTGCCATTGCTTTTCTTAATGAAGCAAGGTCAACGACAGCTGGTACACCAGTGAAGTCTTGTAAAATAACACGAGATGGCTTAAAAGGAACATCCACTTCTTTAAGCTCATCCGTACCCCATTTTGCTAAATTTTCAACATGTTCTTTTGCGATTACGCGGCCATCATATTGGCGAAGTACAGATTCAAGTAATACTTTTACGGAATATGGCAATTTAGAAACCTTACCAATACCAGCCTCTTCAAGTGCACTTAAACGGTAATAGTGGTAGCGTTTACCGTTCGCTTCAAAAGAAGTCCGTGCGTTAAAAACATCATTTTTCACCATGTAAAAAACCCCCCTCATTCGTCATAATAAATCAAAATTAACGAAAAGTCGAAAAGTTTGAATATTCCTATCCATCCCAACTTTTCTCACAATTCTAATCTTAATACAACCCGTTACATAAGTAAATAACAAGAAAGTTATTGTGATTGATAAGTTTTTCTTATGTAATTTCTTAGTAAATCTTCGAAATATTTAGATAATCTTATCAGAACGCCTATCCTATCAACCACAATGATTAGAATCGGTTTCATAATAATTATGGCAAAAAAACTTTTTATTGTCATTAATTTTGTTTTAAAGGAAACATTATCTATAGTAGGAGGTGATTGGTATGCCAAGACGAAAATCTAATCATGTCATCCCAGGGGCAAATGCAGCAAAAGCGCAAGGTAAAGGTACCGGTTTTTCTGAAGAAATGGCAAATGAGCCTTTAACAGTAAAGGAAAAAATGAACAATAAAAAACGTAAGAAGAATCAATAAAGCAGGAGGTCTTCCCTCCTGCTTTATTTTATTTAATCATCTAAGTTCACTTCAGAAACAATACTGTTTAAGTCTTGCTGGAACCGCTCGAGTTGAGCTCTCTGGTGTTCAGAGGCAACTTCTAGGGCGTTTTCGATTTGCTGATAGGCTTCGTTTACTTCATTCTTTAGATGCTTTAACTGATGCCCGTAGCTATCACTATCATTGATAATAACATTAAAAAGCCCTGATGCTTCTTCATACCCTTGCTGGGCTGCTTGGAAAGCTTGCTGCTTGTCCTTATTGTATGGATACTGTTGCATCGCTCCTTCACTCCCCCTTTCATTTTCTTTAACGTTAAATTGCACAGCTATTACAGAAAATATTCAGCATAAAAATCCTGTGACATTGCATCCTAACATTAGGAGGGATGAACAAATGAACAAAAACGATGGTAAGGATATGAGAAGAAATCAGCCGAAACAGTCGGGCCAGCCAGAGCCGCTGAGCGGTTCAAAAAAAGTGAAAAATCGTAACCATACGCGGCAAAAACATAATTCCCACCACGACATGTGATCAAAAACTGTAGATAATCATCGAATAACAAACGAACCCCCTCTAGTTGGATAGAGGGGGTTTGTTTAAATATTGATTAAGGCTTGCAGTATGAAGGGCTCCTCTTCACTTGAGACTGTTCTTAAATCAATAATTAAAGCATCTTTTTGGATTCGGGCTACAATAGCAGGTTTACATTCCGTTCGTAACTTTTTACCAAGCTGCTCGGCAGATAATTTATTATGTTTCACTGCAACAACCCTTGTTGGAAGTTGGACATCTGGCATCGTCCCCCCGCCAACTTGGCTCATATCCTCAAAAACCTCTGTCAAATATTTATCTGTCGCTTGTAACAAGTTTGTAACAAAACCTTTTGCTCGATCGTCTAATACATCAAGATTAACTAATAAATCACGGAGAGTTGGAATATTTTGAATTCCCTTTTCACCGCGTGCATAATCTAGTAGTGTCCCTTCAAGGGCAGCCAACGTCATTTTATCTACACGGAGAACCCTTGCTAACTGATGTTTCTTTAATTTATCGATTATTTCTTTTTTCCCTGCTATAATTCCTGCTTGGGGACCACCTAATAACTTATCTCCACTAAAACTAACAACAT
Source organism: Neobacillus sp. (assembly GCA_029256785.1). Taxonomy (GTDB): domain Bacteria; phylum Bacillota; class Bacilli; order Bacillales; family Cytobacillaceae; genus Neobacillus. The sequence continues at coordinate 4,865 of JAQSXG010000169.1, read as the reverse complement.
CGGCACCCATTGCAATCACTTCTTTAACTACCGGCTCTTCGCCAATTCCATGCTTCCTAAAGTCATATAGTGCGCCGCTTCCAAGGTCTTCATAAAAGATTACATTTTTCTCCTTAGACAGTTGGACTAATTCTTCTGTTTCAATGGATTTTGTAAATCCAACTACTTTAAAATTACTTGTATGTACTTTCATGACAATAGCCGTTTCAGATTGGATCGCTTTCTCATAATCATATAAATGAGTCTTATTGGTTGTCCCAACTTCAATTAACGTAGCACCGCTTTCTTCCATTATTGAAGAAATACGAAAAGACCCGCCAATTTCTACTAATTGCCCCCTAGATACAATAACCTCTTTATTTTCAGCTAGCGCGCGCAAGACAAGATATACCGCAGCTGCATTATTGTTTACAACCATAGCTGCTTCTGCCCCTGTGATTTCCTTAATAAGCGTTTCTACATGACTATGTCTTGAACCGCGTTCACCTTCGATTAACTTATATTCCAAGTTCGAGTAATTACGAGCCGTTTCAATTACATGATTTATCGCATTATCACTTAATCTTGCTCTTCCAAGATTCGTATGTAAAATCGTACCTGTTGCATTAATTACCTTTTCGATTGTAAATGAAAACTGCTTATGTATCTGACTATTAAGCAATTGAAACATTTCAGTAATAAATTGATTCGTTCCAGGCATTGCACCATGCCATTGTTCCTTAACAAGTAATGTCCTGACTTGACTTATTACTTCTTTTAGCTGTTTTGTTAATTGAATAACATCCAGTTGACTCTTTTCAAGAAGAGTTAAAAACTGTTCATGATTCTGCAATTCATGAACAGCTGGAATTGAGCGTAACCATTCTTTCACCAGCAAAAACTCCTTCACTATTCCTTCTTAAGTCCTATTATACCACTTCACATTTTTAGGTTATATGAATAAAATAATCCAAGCAAGGGGGATTGTTATGAAGTCTAAAAAAAATATCCAGCCAATTGATTTTGACCTTGTGGAAAAATGGCTGGAAAACTATATTCTTGACCCATTGACAACACAAGACGATCTGACACAGTTCCGTATTGATCTTTACGAAACGGACACGGAATGGATCGTTGAAGCATTATTAGACGAGTTTGACTGTTCGGAGATTAAGGTTTTTATTGAAGAAATGAAACTTGTTATTTCTGCTGGGAAACAATCCAAATCTTCAACTCAAAATAAAAAGGTGCGATCCATCCATTTCCCCTTTCGAGTGGTAAATCAAAATGTAACCGCAGTCTTTTTTAATGGAATACTTGAGGTTTTCATATCAAAGACAGAAAATGGATTAGGGAAAAATCGCTATATAACCTTGCCATAAGGTAGACTTTTACCTTCATTTTTTAAATTTCAAGTTGACATAATTTAATTATGTAAATAATAAAGTACCTCATATCCTTATTGGATATGAGGTCTATTTATATAGACTCTATTTTGTTAATCATTTCCTCTGTATCAGGAAATATACCTGTGTCTAATTTCGAATAGATTTTATTGCCATCTAAAGTCACTTCAAAAGCGCCACCACTGGTTGGAATTAGCTCCATTTTAGCGATATTTCGGTTAAAATGAGTAAATAATTCTTCCGCGAAACTCGCGGCTTTAGGTGCATAATTTCATTGCATACAAAACTCAATTATAATATGGTAGTTCTTCATTTTTTTATCCTCCTGCACATTCAATTAACTATATCTTGATAGTAAAAATATTTTAACTCAATAGGTAATTTTCCGCAAATGTTTGGTTTTATTAGTGTGCGCATTTCAAGCGAAACAGGTATACTATTTAAATGGAGGTGTGTTAATGAGTGAACATGAGAAAATACGCCTAACCTCTTTATCCTCTAAAGCTGGTTGAGGCTGTAAAATTGGTCCTGAAGACCTGGCGCAAGTTTTGCGTCTTTTACCTAAGCAAGAACCTGTACCTGAACTATTAGTTGGACATGAAACATCAGATGATGCTGGTGTTTATCGTTTAACTGATACGATTGCCCTAATTCAGACGGTCGATTATTTTACCCCAATCGTGGATGATCCTTATATGTTTGGACAGATTACTGCGGCAAATGCCTTGAGTGATGTTTATGCAATGGGTGGAGAACCCAAAACGGTATTAAACATTGTTGGTTTTCCAATTAAAAAACTTGGCGCCCAAGTTCTTTCAGACATTCTGCGCGGTGCAGCAGATAAAGTGAAGGAAGCAGGAGCATTAACTGTTGGCGGGCATTCCATTGATGACCAAGAGCCAAAGTTCGGTCTGTCAGTTACTGGTATTGTTCACCCGGATAAAGTATGGAAAAATATTGGTGCCAAGCCGGGAGATGTCCTTGTTCTAACTAAGCCGATTGGTGTCGGTATTATCACAACGGGAATTAAAAGGAATGTTGTTTCACCGTTACAAGAACAAATAGTCACTGAAACAATGGCATCCTTAAATAAACTAGCTGCTGAAACCCTAACAGACTATCAGCCTCATGCAGTAACCGATGTGACTGGTTTTGGATTGATGGGACATGGAAGTGAAATGGCCCGCGGCAGTGGAGTTAGCTTTGAGATTTCCCTATCACATGTACCTGTGCTTGAAGGAGCGCTTGATTTAGCCAAGCAGGGTGTTGTACCTGGAGGATCAAAATCTAATCATAGTTGGCTAAAGGATGATGTGGTTTATGAGGATATCCTTCCGGAAGAACAACTTCTCCTTTGCGATGCGATTACCTCTGGCGGTCTACTGATTGCAATAAGTGAAGAAGAAGCAAAAATGTACGTAGACAAGCTCCATTCTAAAGGGGTCGCTGCTGCATCAATTGTTGGGAAAGTAATAGAGAAGAAAGAAAAATATATTTATGTTAGCAGATAGCATGATGGTTTCGTTACTGGCTGGAATGAAAAAAGACGCAAATATGCGTCTTTTTTCATGTTGTGCCCGTTTTTAAAACCTATGTGCCTTGGCATTACCTCTAGCTATAATGGTATTATGGGTCACCTGAGTTTCACCATTCACCTGAGAATTCAAATGCTTCCGCCTTGTATGAGTCTGGTGGAATTGTCCTGAGTGCTGATCTAAACGCTCTCTGTAACTCATCGAATCACCTCTTGGTTAGGATAGGTTGAAACGGACTTGATATCCACTTGTGATATCAATAGTATCCTTTGCTAATAAAGTGCAATTTATCCGGGCTTTTCAATAGTAATGACAGGTAATAGTTAATAAACCCTAATCTCGGGAATATTACAATATTTTTTGAGTTAGTTTTTCAATCATATCTTTAGTCATTTTGGTTAAATCATATTCAGCTTTAAATCCCCATTCTTCTCTTGCAGCTGATGGGTCAATCGAGTTTGGCCAGCTGTCTGCTATTTTTTGACGTGCAGGATCCACTGCATATGTTATTTCAAAGCCTGGAACATGCAGAGAGATTTCACTAGCAATTTCTTCCGGAGAAAAACTCATCGCAGTTACATTAAAGGAGTTGCGGTGAATAAGTTTTGTTGGATCAGCCTCCATTAAATCTATAATTGCCGATAAAGCGTCAGGCATATACATCATATCCATGTATGTGCCTTTATCGATATATGAAATATATTTCTTATTTTTAATCGCTTCATAATAAATTTCAACTGCATAGTCTGTTGTTCCTCCGCCAGGTAGTGCAACGTAAGAAATTAATCCAGGAAATCGTAAACCACGAGTATCTACGCCAAATTTATGGAAATAGTAATCTGCTAGGAGTTCTCCGGCTACTTTATTTACACCATACATAGTAGTTGGACGCATAATCGTATCCTGTGGTGTACTGTCTTTAGGTGTTGAAGGGCCGAAAGCACCAATAGAACTAGGAGTGAAAAATTGTGCGTTGAGTTCTCTTGCTGTCTCAAGCGCATTCATTAATCCGCCCATATTTAAATTCCAAGCAAAAACAGGTTTTGCTTCTGCTGTGGCGGATAAAAGAGCTGCTAAATGCATCACGGTATCAACATTATATTTACTAGCAACCTCGCCCATTCGGTTTAAATCTGTTACGTCAACTATTTCAAATGGACCGTTTTGTGCTGCTTCGCTATCGTTCTTTTTTATATCTGTAGCAATGACATTATCGGTACCATAGATTTCCCTTAGCTTCATTGTTAGTTCGGATCCAATTTGACCCAATGCACCTGTAATTAAAATCTTTTTCATGTTTCTCCGTCCTCTTCACTTATGTCTAAAATCTATCTGTTTGCTAGGCTAATCTAAAATTAAATAATTCCCATTTCTTTGCCCACTTTTTCGTATATAGCAATTGCTTGGTCGAGCATTTCTTTTGTATGAGCAGCAGTTGGCATATTGCGGACACGTCCGGTACCCTGAGGAACAGTTGGGAATACAATTGCCTTTGCGTATACTCCTTCATCGTTAAGGCGTTTACTAAATTGTTGTGTTAGGCTTTCATCACCAATAATACAAGGTGTAATCGGTGTTTCGCTGTTTCCAATATTAAATCCTAAGTCCTTCAAACCTTTTTTAAGATAATCGCCATTTTCCCAAAGTTTTTTGTTTAATTCTGTGCTTTCCATTAAGAGTTCAATTGATTTCTTACTTGCTGCAACATCAGCAGGAGTTAGTGAGGTTGAAAACAAGAATGGACGGCTACGTACCTTTAACCAATCAATTAGATTCCTTTTCCCTGCTACATATCCGCCAACAACCCCGATCGCCTTAGAAAGGGTACCAATTTGAAAATCAATTTTATCTGAAAGACCAAAGTGCTTAACTGTACCTGCACCCTCACCTAATACGCCGGAACCATGGGCATCATCTACATATGTAATGAGATCGAATTCCTCTG
>JAQSXG010000168.1 GCA_029256785.1 Neobacillus sp. | reverse complement strand
CTGTTTCATGTCTATTATTACTCTGCGGGGTATCAAACCTTGAATACCAAATTTAATCGGGATTCAGCCTCTTATGATGTGATTAGCCTACCCTTGCTTTCAACAGAAAACGTGAGTTTTTATTCAGCCGGAAGTAATTATAGCCGGGTACAAAAGACACAAATGGTTTCAGTATTTGACCTCTCCTACAAGTATTTAAATGTTTGTCTCTTCAAGAGTAAGAATTGTGGGAGATGTCTAAAATGCAAACGTACCTTATTGACTTTGGACATCCTGGGTTCGATAGATAAATATAGCAATATTTTTAATCTGGACGCCTTTTATAAAATAAGAGATTCGTATGTAAAAGAGGTCATCGAGTCTAGGGATAGCGATATATTGTTCAAAGATATCTATGAAGAAATGGTGCGGAGAAATTACCTAAAGAAACAGAGTAGAGATCATAACTAATCAATAAAAATATGTATCAAGTAAATCACAAAAAAGCTAAGAGACACACTGGGCTAGTATGTGTCTCTTTAGCTTTTTTTAAGATTGCGGTGTTCGAAGTTTGAGCATATAAAAATTTTCCATTCCCTGTATACCTATTCGTGCCTTTTAGCTCGAAGAATTTCCGATAGCCCCCTATTAGACGACCTATGAGTTAAAATTATTCTTCATATCCATATCTCATTTGTTCTGATAGTTCTTGACAGGATGTTTGGAGTAGGTCAATAAAAACAGATAGTTCCTGTTCACTTACACGGGATACTAAGGTAGAAATACTGATTGCTGCCAACACCTTTCCCGTCCCGTTAAATATTGGAACAGCTACACATCTAACTCCTTGTTCATTTTCTTGGTCGTCTACAGCATACTTTTGCTGCTGAATCTTCTCAATTTCCTTTTGAAATACAGCTTCATTGGTTATGGTACAAGTGGTTTGTTGCTGGTAAGGATATTCTTCTAGAAGTCGTTGAATAATATTTGGACTTTGAAAAGCTAAAATAACTTTTCCTATTGCAGTAGAGTGGAGTGGGAGTCTTCTGCCAATTCGAGAATAACGAATGATGGAGTGTTTCCCTTCTACTTTATCAATATATACACCTTCACGGCCGTCCAATATTCCTAAGTGGACGGTTTGACCTGTTTTCGCAGAGAGTTCAAGAAGGTTCTTCCTCGCAACTTTTCTTATATCCATATTGCTGATGACTACATTTCCACGTTCCGCTAGTTTTAATCCTAATTTATATTTCCCGTTATCTGGATTTTGGTCAATGTAGGAATATTCATGAAGTGTTTTTAATAGGGAATGAACCGTGCTTTTGTGAAGATCCATTCTCTCGCTAATTTCGGTAATCTTTAGTTCCGACGTATGCTCATCAAATAAATCAAGTATTTTTAGAGCCCGTTCAACAGATTGAATGATTGGCATATAAAGCTCCTTTTGTTTTATATTATAAAACTATATCTTATTATATCATGCGTTTGTGAAAATTAACCTAGAAAATTTTATCATTTCTATATGAATATATCACTGTGTTGTAACTTAATAGACACAATGCATCCGTTTACAAAAAAAAAGTTATGCTATAATCAGGTTGTATTAAACAAATAGTAAAACGCAGTTTTATAATGTAAAACAAATTATTTTCCGAACAATCAACAGATTATTTTAGGATAGTAGAGTAAACCATTTTTGTGTGATATGGAGGTGAAAGAGTAAATAGAAGATAAAAAGGTGCCATACATATTAATTTACGTGTGAAATAGAACACATAACAATATACACGAATAGGGAGAGATATATATGTTAACCCCAAGGAAAATTTATTGGCCAGCTATTAATCTCGTTGGACCTGGTAGCGTCAAGTTTGTTGGAGAAGAAGTAAAGAAATTATCTTTAACAAAAGCCATGCTTGTTTCAGATAAAGTATTGGTTGAAAACGGTGTTGTAAAGCAAATAACAGATGCTCTGGATCAGGATGGAATTGTTTACACCATATTTGATGAAGTAAAGCCCAATCCAACTACTACCAATGTCCATGATGGCTTAGCTGTTTTTCAAAAGGAGAATTGTGATTTCATCATAACAGTTGGTGGAGGGTCCCCGCAGGATACTGGTTCAGCCATAGGCATATTGGCGACAAATGGTGGAAATATTGCTGATTATGAAGGGGTAGGAAAATCTAAGAACAAGTCGGTTCCGATTGTTGCAATTAGTACCACAGCTGGTACCGCAGCTGAAGTTACGATAAATTATGTTATTACGGATGAAGTACGGAAGTTAAAGATGATTATGGTCGATCCCAACGCGCTGCCAAGCATTGCCGTTAATGATCCTGAATTAATGCTGAAAAAGCCTAAAGGGTTAACTGCAGCGACTGGATTAGATGCACTAACTCATGCGATTGAAGGATATACAGCAAAAGGAGCATTTGAGCTTTCTGATGCTATTGCCTATAAGTCAATTGAATTAATCGGAAGATATATTGAAAAGGCTGTAGAAAATGGTTCTGATTTAGAAGCCCGTTCTGGTATGGGCTGGGGTTCATTTATCGCAGGTCTTTCATATTCCAACGCTGGACTTGGGATTGTGCATAGCATGGCCCACCAATTAGGCGGGGAGTATGATCTGCCACATGGAGTCGCTAATGCCATGCTGCTTCCATATATTATGGAATTCAATATGGATGCCTGTCCGCAAAAATTTGCTGATATCGCACAAGCCTTAGGATTAGATACATCAGCTGCCGGCACGGTGGAAGAAGCAGCCCAAATGGCAGTGGATGAAGTCCGTCGTATTTCAAGGGCAGTAGGTATTCCGGCACTACGTGAATCCGCCTTCCGAGTTGAGGATGTGGAAAAGTTAGCCGAGCAGGCTTTGAATGATGCTTGTACAGGAGCAAATCCAAAACCTGTAACGAAGGAAGAGATAATCGCTATTTATATGAAAGCGTACATGGATGCACCCATTGGGGCAATGGCCTAACTTGCAGGAAAAACAAGTACTACATTTTAATCTCATTCGTTATTAATTGATTAAACCTAGGAGGGTTATTATGACTAAGAACTCAATTTTAGGTGAAGAAAACCAATCAATTTATTATATACAGACACATGCAGAAGGACCAAAAGGTTCACTACCTTTGACTCCTGAAATGTTAAAAGAAAGACCAAGCGGTGATATTTTTGGTATGACTTTGAATGCAGGGATGGGCTGGGAACCTTCCAAACTCCTTGGAAAGGAAGTATTAATCCTTGGCACAATGGCTGGTATTCGTGATCAAGACGGTACTCCGATTGCATTAGGCTACCATACTGGTAATTATGAAATAGGTTTGCAGATGAGAGCTGCTGCGGAAGAAATAACTAAATTAGGCGGTGTTCCCTATGCGAGTTATGTAAGTGATCCCTGTGATGGCCGTTCACAAGGGACACCAGGCATGTTTGACTCCCTTCCCTATCGAAACGATGCAGCTGTTGTAATGAGACGTTTAATCCGCTCCATTCCAACAGGACGCGCTGTTATAGGTGCCGCTACATGTGATAAAGGCTTACCAGCTATGATGATTGCGCTTGCATCTATGCATGATTTACCAACAATCCTCATTCCAGGGGGATCAACTCTTCCGGCAACTGTTGGAGAAGACGCTGGAAAGGTTCAAACAATTGGTGCGAGATTTGCCAATAATGAACTCTCATTGGAGGATGCTGCAAGACTTGGTTGTGTGGCGTGTGCCTCTGCTGGAGGTGGATGTCAGTTCTTTGGTACTGCCGGAACTGCACAAGTCGTTGTGGAAGCCTTGGGATTAGCCCTTCCTCATTCAGCATTAGCACCATCTGGTCAGCCTGTTTGGGAAGAAATTGCCAAACAATCAGCACGTGCTGCGTTAGAAATGGAGAGTAAAGGAATTACTACGAAGGATATCATTACGGATAAAGCGATTGAAAATGCTATGGTTGTTCATGCTGCATTTGGAGGATCAACAAACTTGTTACTACATATTCCAGCTGTCGCGCATGCGGCTGATTGCAAAGTCCCTACAGTAGATGATTGGGAAAGAATCAATAAATTAGTACCTCGTTTAGTAAGTGTGTTACCAAATGGTCCAGTTAATCACCCAACTGTCCGTGCATTCTTAGCTGGAGGAGTACCGGAAGTGATGCTTCATCTAAGGAAGTTAGGTCTACTACATGAGGACGTTCTTACTGTGACAGGGGAAACACTTGGCGCAAACCTCGACTGGTGGGAAACCTCAGAGCGACGTACAAAATTCAAACAACGATTGGTGGATTTAGATGGAGTTCAACCGGATGAAGTAATCATGAGCCCGATTCAATCAAATGAAAGAGGATTAACTTCAACGGTTACCTTCCCGAAAGGAAATATCGCACCTGAAGGTTCAGTCATCAAATCCACTTCCATTGACCCATCAGTGGTAGGTGAAGACGGAGTTTATCGTCATACAGGAACGGCTAAAGTCTTTAGTTCTGAAAAAGCAGCTATAAAGGCAATCAAGACCGGTTTAATACAAGCAGGTGACATTATGGTTGTTATGGGTGGAGGTCCACTAGGTACTGGTATGGAAGAAACCTATCAATTAACATCTGCTTTAAAACACTTGTCTTATGGAAAACACGTATCCTTGATTACTGATGCTCGTTTTTCAGGCGTTTCTACTGGGGCTTGTGTTGGTCATATTGGGCCAGAGGCATTGGCAGGTGGACCAATTGGTAAATTACGTGATGGCGATGTAATAGAAATTATCGTGGATCGCAACAATTTGAATGGCTCTGTTAACTTCATTGGAACAAAAGATAATAAATTATCAATTGATGAGGCTACTAGGATACTGGAAGAACGTGAACAGCACCCAGACCTGACTCCTGACTCGGGTTTACCTGACGATACTCGTTTATGGGCTGCGCTTCAATCCGTTAGTGGAGGTATATGGAAAGGTAGCGTTTATGATACCGATCGGATTCTTGAAGTGTTAGATGCAGGGATGAAAGCATTGGCGAAAGAGAAAGAGGAGAAATTGGTCACTAGTTAATAAGATAGGACTAAGAGAAGTAATAAATGGCTATGAGGATGACTCTAGTAAAAGGAATACTTTGCCCTACCTTTATGTAGAGTCTTCCTTATATATTGTTCATTTGTGAGAACGTTTACCTTTTAGGCCATAAGTCGAATGTACGCAGTATCCGATTAAATCATTATAAAAATAACAAGTAAGCTAACTTTGGAGGATTATTATGCCATTATTGATTGTTGCTATCGGAATTATCGTATTACTTATATTAATTACTGGCTTTAAATTAAACACGTTTGTTTCCTTAATTATTGTGTCTTTCGGGGTAGCTTTATTTCTTGGAATGCCTCTTGATGAAATTGTCTCTTCTATTGAAGGTGGATTAGGCGGAACACTGGGTCATATTGCTTTAATCTTTGGACTGGGTGCGATGCTCGGTAAATTGATTGCAGATGCAGGTGGCGCACAGCGGATTGCGATGACTTTAATTGAAAAGTTCGGTGAAAAGAGAATCCAATGGGCAGTAGTTGTTGCTTCTTTTATTGTCGGTATTGCACTGTTTTTTGAAGTTGGATTAGTACTGCTTATTCCAATTGTATTCACGATTGCAAAGCAATTAAAAGTTTCTATCGTTTATTTAGGAATCCCTATGGCAGCTGCATTACTTGCAACTCATGGATTCTTACCTCCACATCCAGGCCCGACGGCTATCGCTGGAGAATATGGCGCGGATATTGGTATGGTTTTACTCTACGGAATTATTGTAGCCATACCAACAGTTATATTAGCGGGTCCTGTATATACGAAATTTGCAAAAAAGATAGTCCCTAGTGCTTTTAACAAGAGTGGTAATATTGCTTCTTTAGGAGAGCAAAAAACATTCAAACTTGAAGAAACACCTGGTTTTGGAATTAGTGTTGTAACATCAATGTTTCCAGTGATTTTAATGTCTATCGCTACGATTATTAATATGATTCAAACATCTGCTGGAATAGAAGATAATACATTCTTTTCAATTGTTCGTCTCTTAGGAAATGCTTCAACTTCAATGTTAATATCATTAGTATTTGCAATTTATACAATGGGTATTGCCAGAAAAATAGCAATTAAAGATGTGATGAATTCGTGTGCAGTTTCAATTAGCCACATTGGGATGATGTTGTTAATCATTGGTGGTGGCGGTGCTTTCAAACAAGTACTAATCAACGGTGGTGTCGGTGATTATGTAGCTGAAATCTTCCAAGGATCTAGTATGTCACCTCTTATTTTGGCTTGGATTGTAGCAGCGATCTTACGAATTTCCCTGGGATCGGCGACAGTTGCAGCACTATCCACAGCAGGATTGGTCATTCCATTGCTTGGCCAATATGATGTAAATTTAGCACTTGTTGTATTAGCAACTGGAGCAGGAAGTTCCATATGTTCACATGTGAATGATGCTGGCTTCTGGATGATCAAAGAATATTTTGGATTAAGTATGAAAGAAACCTTTGGTACGTGGACTGTTCTTTCAACCATTACTTCTGTAGCGGGCTTAGCATTTATTCTGTTATTAAACTTAATAGTTTAATAGAACTTGAAAAACAATGATTGGAAAAAACTCCCACTTGTATCTCGAAAAATCCTAAGGTGGGGGCATAATGCAGGAGGAATATTTTATGAAAAATGCACAATTTTTAACACCCGTCATTACTGCTTTTGATAGTGAAGGGAATTTAGATAAACAGGCAAATAAAAATATATATGATTCCTTAATTAACGGCGGAGTAGATGGTTTAGTCATCATGGGGAGCACGGGTGAGTTTTTCTCCATGAAGGATTCTCAGAAGAAGGAATTAATCGACCTTGTGCTTAGTCATGTGAACCATCGGACAAAAGTATATATCGGAACGGCGTGTATGAGCGTGGAAGAAACGATTACTCTTTCCAACTATGCGATTGATGCAGGTGCGGATGGTGTGATGATTATTAGTCCGTATTATTTTGCGCTTTCAGATGAGAGTATTGAATACTATTTTGATGAAGTGGCAGATGCAGTGAAGGGCGATATTTATTTATATAACTTCCCTGCCAGAACGGGTTATGACTTGTCTCCAGAAGTAACTCTTAATCTCTTAAGGAAACACACAAATATTAAAGGATATAAAGATACTGTTACGGAAATGGGACACACTAGAAAATTAATTCAAATGGTAAAGAACGAATTCCCAGACTTTATCATTTACTCAGGATTTGATGAGAACTTTGCCCATAATATCCTAAGCGGTGGAAATGGCTGTATTGGGGGACTTTCTAACTTATATCCAGAAGTATTTTCTGCGTGGGTTCATGCTGTCAATGAGAAGGATCTAAAAAGAGTTGCTGACCTACAGAACATCGTTGATAAAATGATGGAGCTATACGATATAGGTACTCCGTTTATCCCAATTATGAAAAGTGCGATGGTTCTTAAAGGTAAGGAACTACAGGGATATAGTCAAAAGCCGTTTATCCAACCGAATGAAAAACAAACAAAGTTAATTAAAACGCTTTTGCAAGAAATTGATGACATGATAGTAAAGATGGATGTACTTCGCAGGGAGTCAGTAATTAAATAAGGCGGTCTGTTTATTAAAGGTACAACTAGCGGATAGTAGCTAGTTGTGCCTTTTTTTCTATCATATGAAGACCAACTCCATCAAATAAACCGAGTAAGTTGTCCTTCATCCCAACGATGAAGGACAGCGAGAGATTTTTGAAGAGCACTATACACATCAAAAGGCGCAGAATGTAATCTGCGCTTTTTTTATTGAATTTGTTGAAGGCTACAACCCCTATTGCCACTGTTAGATGGATATGTTAAGAAAATCTTAAGAAACACGTCAGGTGTTTGTTAAGATTTTGTTGATATGATTCGGTTAGTAGTTATGAATCAGGGGTGATATTATGTTGATATATGTAAATAGGGGTGGGCAACTGTGAATATTTTGGTTTGTGATGATGATGAAGCGATTGTTGATGCAATTGCTATATATTTGGAGAATGAGGGTTATACGATTTACAAGGCTTTTAATGGAATGGAGGCTATCGAAATAGTCGGAAGCCAAGCCATTCATCTTATTATCATTGATATTATGATGCCTAAGATGGATGGAATTCGAGCAACAGCGAAGATTCGTGAAGAGCATAAAATCCCATTGATCATGCTTTCTGCCAAATCGGAGGATACGGATAAAATACTAGGCTTAAATTTAGGTGCGGATGATTATATCACAAAACCGTTTAATCCCTTGGAGCTGATTGCTAGGGTTAAATCTCAGCTGAGGAGATATACCAATTTTGGAAGTCATGAAACGAAGGCGAATGTCTATCAATCTGGTGGATTGATGATCGATGATGAAAGTAAAACGATCACCGTTGATGGCGAGGAAGTTCATCTTACTCCTGTTCAGTATAAGATCGTCAAGCTGCTGACCGCAAATGCTGGTAAGGTTTTTTCAATTGAGCAAATCTATGAGAATGTTTGGGAAGAAGCGGCCTTTAATCCAGAAAATACGGTAACCGTACATATTCGAAAAATAAGAGAGAAAATTGAAATTAACCCGAAAGAGCCAAAATACTTGAAGGTAGTGTGGGGAGTTGGATACAAAGTTGAAAAAATATAGCCATTTACTCGTAACGAAAGTCATTGTTTTTATCCTAGTAGTCCTTAGTTTTACAGGTGCGATTCAAGCCATTGTAGAGTTAGAGGTTATCCATGATAGTAACTTCAATACTGTTTTTGAAGACGATTACTTTCATAGTCAGGCATATATACGTGAGAGTGACCAAATCATTGCCGACCTAACCAGACTCATAAGTGAATTTAAGAATGAAGAGTATATATTAAGTGGTGGGACCATCAGTGAACAGGAAGTACGAAACGAAGCGGGTGACTTATTTTCAGAGTTTCAATCCGAATCAAGCAG
>JAQSXG010000167.1 GCA_029256785.1 Neobacillus sp. | reverse complement strand
GAAAAGAGCTTGTAAACTTTATTCGAAGTGCCAAATAGCTATTTAAACGTAAAAACCGGCTTTTGGGTTTTTACAACAATCTTTACGAAAACAGCCTTTTTTTAAAATTATATCTTGGCTTTGCGAAAGCCTTGAATTATGTCGATGGCTGCAAATACAACAACAATCACGATTGCCGATCCAATAATTTGGTTACTCAAATCGTTTTTAATACTAAACAAATCATACATATAATCTATAAACACAGTGTTGAATAAATCTGGGTCTCTAAAAATGACAATAAAGACGATCGATGCAACTAATTGCCAAGTTGTATTGAGAAAAGCTACCTTCATTGTCCATTGTGAAGCAAACCATTTATAAAGGGCAACAGCAATCTCCAAGCCGATCACAAGCACTACTAGCGGCCAGTAGGATTGTAAAACCTCTTGATTAAATGTAGGAATCACAAATTCTAACCCATTTTCACCTTTTTCATATACTCCTGCTAAGTGAGCCGCGTTAAAATAAACGGTTGCCCATATTGCCGTCCATAGTAAACCTCCAAACACATCAAACTTAGAGATTGCCTTTTTCTGAGGAATATATGGGATGTCTTTCAAATCATCTGGAGTCCATTCCTTTAGACTAGGTGTTAGTGGCAACTGAGATTTTCCAGTGTCAACTCGTTCGAGAATTGCAAAGACCAACGTTAACCAGAAAAACACTTGGATGCCGGTACTAATAATTCCCCATATTCCAATGCCAATACTATTGATGAAGATCATTAATAGCGTTTCATTACCATTGTTATCAATAAAATTATGTGCCATCACTGAAATAAGGGAAACAACTGCAGCGATTGGGATAATTAATTTTAACAGGTTAACATAAATATCAAAATAACGAGGTCCAATCAGATGCATGGGCTGGTCACGATATCCACTTGCAAGGACTGCCGGGTTACCAAGTTGTGCGAGGACCTGCTTAATCTCCTCCTCCGTATATTCATCCGGAAGCATATCCTCAATTGTCGACCTCAGTTCGAGTGCAATATCCTTACGACTTTTTTCCGGCAACCTTCGAGTTACCTCATCAATATATACTTCAATCAGATTCATCCTTATTCTCCCCTTCCAATAAACTGTATAGTTCTTGAGAAGTCTTTTCCCACTCTTTTTTCAGCTGTTGGAATACCTCTGTGCCATACTCACTTAATACATAATATCTACGGGGTCTGCTTTCTGTTGTATCCCAACTGCTTGTCACCAACTCCTGCTTTTCCAAACGGCGAAGCAATGGATACAACGTACTCTGCTCAATTGTAATGCCGCTTTTCTCCAATAACTGTACAAGAGAATAGCCATATTGAGGGGTTCGCAGCTGACTTAGCACGGCTAAAGTCAACGTTCCTCTCCTTAACTCAGTTGTTAAGGAATTCAATAAATTACTCATCTTCCACCTCACCGCTTTATACTGTGTGTCATCCACCATACCTTATACTATGCATCATACACTATAATGTGACGCACATCAATTAAAATTACATAATATACAAAAAAAGCCCTATCCAACAATCGGATAGAGCGGTGCCTGTCACCATTTATTCATTAAACAATCATTTATACACTCATTTATTCACGCATTACTTGGATAACAACGCCAGAACGGTGTCTAACAATACATTGACGCCTTTCTCACAGTCTTCCCACGTGGTTCGTTCTTCCTCGCAATGGCTTTTGCCGTTTATGCTTGGGACGAAAAGCATTGCGGATGGAATATACGTAGCGATGAATTGCGCATCATGCCCTGCCCCGCTGACCATTCTTTTGTTTGTATAGCCCAATGACTGAGCAGATTGTTCCAATAGGTTACAGATTTCCGGTTCAAACCAAACCGTATCACGTTCCCATAATTTTGTTGTTTTGACTTCACAGCCCTCATTTAACCCTAAATAAGGTAGTCCATGGATGAAATCTTTTACTGCGCTAACCACTTCTGGATCTTTATGCCGCGCTTCTAAAGAAAATACGACTTTATTTGGAATAACCGTATGGATACTCGGATATACATTAACCCTTCCAATTGTAAATACCAATTCTTTATCCAATGAGCCTAACCGCTTGCGAATTTCGGTGATTAAGTTATTGGCTGCAAACAGAGCATCTTTTCTCATATTCATTGGAGTCGTTCCTGCGTGGTCAGACTCACCTGTAATTTCTATGTCATAACAGGCCATACCCACTACACATTCAACAATACCAATCGAAAGAGCTTCTCGCTCAAGTATCGGTCCTTGTTCTATATGCAATTCTAAAAAGGCTCTTGCCTCTTTAAGGCGATTTTCTATTTCTCCTGCAAAGCCGCTTGACTGCAATGCATCCTCAAAGGTAATTCCCTCTGAATCTACCTTTTTTACCATTACGGATTTATCGAATTTCCCTGAAAGCACACCTGATGCCATCATCGAAGGCTCAAATCTTGCACCCTCTTCGTTGGTAAAATTAACAATCGTTACAGGGATTTGCGGTTTTATATTATTTTCAACCAATGTCCTGACTACTTCTAGTCCCGCCAACACCCCTAATACACCATCAAAACGACCACCTTTTTTTACCGAATCAAGGTGAGACCCAATAACGATAGGCGGTTTGTTTTCGGTCCCTTCTAGTGTGGCATACATACATCCCATATCATCAACCTTCATCGCTAAACCTATTTCCTCACAACAGGTGCGAAAAAACTCCCTTGCCAGACGGTCGTCTTCTGATAACGACAATCGAGTGACACCATTGTTTTCAGTCCGTCCAAAATTTGCAAACCGTTCCAATTCATTCTTTAGTCTTTCCCCATTAATCAGTAGCTTTTGTCGTTGCATCGAATCACTCCTTTTCCATTACTTCACATACCACTTAAGTATTCAAAAGACCGATCGTTTCTTTTATTTACGATTTAATTTATACAAATATTCAGTTAATATTAATTATATAACACTTTCCCTAGCAGTCATTAGACAAAGTATCATTTTATTTATCAATTTTTTATTATAGTTTGTATGATTTCGTAGTCAGCTCTAGCAAAAAACCTTTAGCTCATTGTCCAAGCTAAAGGTTACAGTTCTAACTTTTTAGAATTTCTTCAATTTTTGTTAACTCTTCTTCGGAAAAACTAAGATTCTTTACTGCTGCTACATTCTCTTCGATTTGACTTACTTTGCTTGCACCTATGAGCGCTGAGGTTACCCGTCCACCACGTAGTATCCATGCAAGAGCCATTTGTGCCATGCTTTGACTTCTTTCCTTTGCCATCAAGTTCAGTTTCTTTACCTTTGAGATTTTCTCTTCGGTAATCCCTGACAACAACCATGAGTTTCCTGCTGCCCGTGAATCAGCCGGAATTTCATTAAGATATTTATCCGTCAACAACCCCATCTCAAGTGGACAAAAGGCAATCGATCCG
Source organism: Neobacillus sp. (assembly GCA_029256785.1). Lineage (GTDB taxonomy): Bacteria > Bacillota > Bacilli > Bacillales > Cytobacillaceae > Neobacillus. The sequence continues at coordinate 5,539 of JAQSXG010000167.1, read as the reverse complement.
ATTCCCTCTTCCTCTAAGACATCCTGAAGTCCATCTTCGATCCATCTGTTCATCATTGAATACGAGGGCTGATTGATTAGACATGGCGTACCTAGGTTTTTTAAAATTTGCGCTGCCTTTCTCGTTTCCTCGGGACCATAATTTGATATACCAACATATAAAGCCTTCCCTTGTCTTACTAGCAGATCTAATGCACCCATTGTTTCTTCCAACGGAGTTTCTGGATCAAATCTATGATGATAAAAAATATCTACATAATCCAACCCCATCCGCTGAAGGCTCTGGTCTAGACTGGAAACTAAGTATTTCTTAGAGCCCCAATCGCCATAAGGCCCTGGCCACATCTCATATCCTGCCTTTGTTGAAATAATCAATTCATCACGATAGCTATTTAAGTCCTGCTTTAAAACCTCCCCAAAGTTACTCTCTGCCGAACCTGGTGGTGGACCATAATTATTCGCCAAATCAAAGTGTGTGATTCCAAGATCAAAAGCCCTATGTATCATGTTACGAATATTTTCAATATCTTTTACAGCACCATAATTTTGCCAAAGTCCAAGTGAAATTGCAGGCAGCTTTATCCCGCTCTTCCCGCAACGATTATAAACCATCGTGGAATATCTTTGTTCGTTTGCTTGGAATCCCATTTATATCTCCTCCGTCCATTTTCACTTTAATTTTACACTAATGATACTAATGTTCACAAAAGCAAAGAAAAGAATGTTTAACGCCACCGTTTTTTGTATAAGCTATTTCAGAAATGGCAACGGAAGGGTATAATGGGAGAACTAACGAATTCGTAGGTTAGCAGCATGAGTTATTTTTGCGCCTACAATAATAATGGAGTGGTAATAATGAGTAAAGCTAAAGCTAAGGGCGGAACGGGTAGAGGCACAGGAAAAAAAGGTTGGACCCGTTGGCAGGCAGGCGCAAAAAAAGCAAAGGCCAAACCTTATGTCAGTAAAGGCGCAAAAAAGCCAGACAACACTAAGACAACCGGCAGAATTGATATAATTGAGGAATAAAATATGTAAAGGATACCGTTAATTTGGTATCTTTTTTTCTTATAAATATCTATGATTTTCTCCTCCACTTTTGGTAAAGCTATACCAGTAAGATTGGAAGATTAACTTAGGGGGTGTTTATTATGTCCGAATTAGAACCTATAGAATATGAAACAGGTGCACCTATTCGCGATTATGATATTACCGAAATAACGAAAACAACAAATGGGTATGAGGTCACACTTGATATTAACCTGGATAGCGGGTATTCCTTGACTGGAACACAGTTAGAAATTACCGATGAGGATTTACAAGGCTATGATACCGCGAAAATTGAAGAAGCGATTAAATATGCATTAGGATTCTTTGATAACAAAAACTCTGAACCAATCTAATTAAACGTTTGGTTAGGTTCACCATCCCTTATATATCAAGGCATTTATCGATTTAATTAAACGGTTGATTAGTTATAGCGGCAAAAACCAACTATAGACATCCAGTACTATTCACCGGATGTCTCTTTCCTTCTTACTAGAGTATCGGATAATACTGCTCATATCTCGGATTAAAATAATAAGGCGGTCTTGGCCCAATTTTAGGCATTTTGAAGGCATTGGGATTAGAATTGTAGACTACTTCAACCTTCTCATCTGAATGATTTACCAATAATAGTTGGACATCACGACTTAAATGATAATACTGCACAGACTTATTTCCCCCTCAAATCATTTTCTTCACCATATTCAGTCTCCTACAGTTGCGAGCCCGTACCCATTGGGAATTTTACGAAACAATTTCATACTCTTGCACGTTAGGAGCCCACTTGACATACTGTAATCCCAAACTGATTTTCCGAGGGGGATTACTATGTCAAATAGCGAACAAAAAGACCCAGCACATCAAGGGTATCCCATGCATCCAAACTATGGAAAGATAACAAAATTTGAAGACGTTCCCATTACTGTCCCTGAACAACGCCAGCTTCGTCAGCCTGGGGTAGAAAAATTAATGGTCCCGCGACCAATTATTGAAAATCCAAATTATCAAGGCAGTGGAAAACTATTTGGTAAGTCCGCACTCCTAACAGGTGGTGATAGTGGGATTGGCGCAGCTGTAGCGATAGCCTTTGCAAAAGAAGGAGCGAATGTTGCCATATCCTATCTAGATGAACACGAGGATGCCGAGCGAACTAAAAAAAGAATTGAAGAACTCGGCCAGCGCTGTTTATTACTTCCTGGTGACTTACGGAAAAAACAGCAATGTATCGATATCGTTGAAAAAACAATCCAAACTTTTGGACAGCTTGATATTCTTTGTAACCATGTGGGTATCCAGTTTCAGCAATTAAGCTTGCTTGATATTAGCGATGAACAGTTTGATGACACATTCAAAGTTAATATTTACTCCCATTTCTATACCACTCGTGCAGCACTCCCCTACTTAAAAGCAGGAAGTTCTATCATCAACACTGCCTCCGTAGTCGCTTACGATGGAAATGATCAGCTAATTGATTACTCGGCGACAAAGGCTGCAAATGTTGGATTCACACGCGCGCTAGCAAACAACCTAATTGATAAAGGCATCCGTGTAAACGCAGTCGCTCCCGGAAAAATATGGACTCCGCTTATCCCATCAAGTTTCTCTGCTGACCAGGTTCCTCTCGCTGGCAATCCGATGAAGCGGCAAGGGCAACCCTTTGAACTTGCACCTACCTATGTTTATCTCGCTTCGGATGATTCGAGATTTGTGACCGGGCAAACACTTCATGTGAATGGCGGCCAAGTGATGTCCTCCTAACCTTCATGAGTATTAATTTTACAATGAAATCACCAAAATAGTCCTCATGGAGCTTTCATGAGTACCTCTTTTGCAGAATCATCACCAAAGTCGTCCTCATGGAGTGTTCATGAGGACCTCTTTTGCAGAATCGTCACCAAAGTCGTCCTCATGGAGCGTTCATGAGGACCTCTTTTGCAGAATCGTCACCAAAGTCGTCCTCATGGAGCGTTCATGAAACCCACTTCTCCATAAAAATCATCAAAGTCGTCCTCATGAGAATAAGATTGGCAATTTTCCCACCATATTACATGCATCTCTTCACTACTGAACCGTATACCCACCGTCAAGGATAACCGCCTGTCCGGTCACGCCTCTTGCCTTGTCACTGGCCAAGAATACCGCATAATCAGCAATTTCTGATACGGATAAAAGCCTTTTTTGAGGTACAAGAGGGAAAATAATCTCTTCAATCACCCGGTCAAGGCTAACATTTCTTGTGTTGGCTAAGTCCTTCAGTTGATTTTGTACTAGCGGGGTATCAACATACCCCGGACACAAGGCATTTACGGTGATTCCATGTTCTGCACCTTCCAATGCCGCAACCTTTGTCAACCCAATAACCCCATGCTTTGCACTATTATAGGCAGCCTTGCCAGCAAAACCAATCACTCCGTTGATCGAAGCCATATTGATAACTCGTCCAAACCCCTGTTTTTTCATCATCGGGAAAACGTTCTTGATCCCGATAAATGGTGCAGTGAGCATAACTTTAATTAATAGCTCGAATTTTTCAGTTGGAAAATCCTCAATTGGAGAAACATGCTGCAGTCCCGCATTATTGACCAATATATCTATTTTTCCATATGTAGAATAAGTAAGTTCCAAACTGTTTTTAAATGCTTCCTCGTCGGTAACATCACAGGGAGCGGAGAATGCCTTAAAACCTTGCTTATTTAATTCTAAAGCAACTTGATTACAATTTTCCATGTTCATATCTGAAATCACCACGATTGCACCTTCTGCTGCAAAGGTCCTTGCGATTTCTAATCCAATTCCACTTGCTGACCCGGTAATAAACGCAACCTTTTCCGCTAGCGCTTTTTTCATGTCACTTATATTCCCCTCTCTTATAAATGGATGATTTGCCGGTGTTCCTTTACTCCATCATTCGAAAAGACTCGTTCTGTGTATTCTATCTCTTTCTCTGACATTAACATTACCGTTGAACTCCTTGTCCCGTACCCCTCGCTATTGATGTACAGGGATGAAAGCATTCTTTCCAGTTCTAACGGTACACCCGTGCTTGGGAGTAACTCATCCGGAGCTGGATCTGCATTATTGAGAAGATTCAATAGCTCTTCTACCATATTCTCTGGTTGTCGATTTATTATTTGAGACAAACCTTCCTTACCAATTCTCACCTTTGGCCACTCTGTATTTAATAAATGATTGCTAACACCATAAATACCGGTTTCAAGTTTTAATAGCTCTTTCCCAATATTCGAATAGTAGAATAGCTCCTTATGATTACCTACCAATAGATTATAGCCAGGGTACAACTCATTGTTATTCATCAGTTTTCGCATATATTCCTCAGCATCTCCTGTGAATTTCAATGCATCTGACACTAACTCTCCACGTGAACGTTTTCCAGCTGTTAGCTCTTTTGGGTCCCGATAGTTGGTTAAAGCAGCAAAGCGACCGGTATTTGTGACACCCATCCACGTTCCCATTTTTTCTAAATCGCGTCCGGCAAAAATTGTAGGTTCATCCTCCCAATAATGAGCGGGTGCAGTTGGCCTTTGAAAAAATTCATCACGGTTTGCAGCAACAATGAGTGGATAGACAGGATGAACCTTGTAAGCAAATAACACTAAACACATGATCATTACCCCTTCGTTAAATTATATGTATCTTTACCTTTCTGCTTTTACTACCAAAATTCCTCTAATCCTTGTATCATACTAATAATTGTAAAAAAGCATCTACCTTTTTCGTAGATGCTCATGGTACAAAATTTATTTTTCAAGCTTAATATACCCAATTTCCTCAATTATTTCTTGCCCCTGTGGTCCCTTCATCCATTCCAGGAAGGGGGCAATCGTTTGCATCGGGTTTTCTTTGAGTGAAATTGCATAGAGTGATGCTGTAAAAGGATAGGTTCCGCTTGAGATATTTTCAGGACTTGGTTCTATTCCCTCAATTGCCAGCAGCTTAATATCCGGATTCGCATTCATTCCCGTTGCGAAGAAGCGGAAGGAAAATCCAATAGAGTTATCATAGCTTCGATAATCAGCCACTTGTTCAATGATCCCACCCATTCCTGCAGGGACCTCTTCCTTAAGAGGCGTCATAATCATGGTATCCCCCATTATTTTTTCTAGGAGAGTTTGGCTTCCAGAATTTTTCGGACGCTGGAAGGCGATAATTCTTTCATTCTTTCCATCTAGCTGCGACCAGTTAGTAGCTTTCCCTGAATAGATATCTTTAATCTCAGAAACTGTTAAGCTTTCTACTTTATTGTCAGGGTTAACAAAGAAGACAAACGCTTCCTTGCCAATCGGCGTCATGACTAGCTCTTTTCCTTGACTCTTTGCCATTTCAATTTGTTCTTTTGATGGCTCAGCACCGAAGTAAATGTCTACCTCTCCAGACAAAAGCCGCTCATAGGCATAAATCGTATTCGTAAAAGAAACAACCTCTTTTTTGTCGGACATTACATCATTAATATTTTCATAGGTTGCATTTGCTAGTGC
>JAQSXG010000166.1 GCA_029256785.1 Neobacillus sp. | reverse complement strand
TCAAAGTGTGGATTCGTTTAATTATTAGATTCATAGAATCTGTTGTTAACTCTTTAAAAATATCAATTTTTCGCAAGAAAGCCTCGGTTTTGACTTCTTTTAGTGTTAAATGTTTTTCTTCTAACAGAGCATTCATCTTCTTCCCCCCATATGTGTGAGTTACCTTGATTTTCGCTCCAGGCACTTCGCGACTCGTTATCTTCTTGTAAGTATCTTCATTGTAATAACTCTTCCATTTCTCTGAAGTGATATATTTCACAAAATGTTCATCTTTTTAAAACCTTGTGATTTCAAGCTCCTTCACAAAATATTCACAAAAACACCTCCAATTGTGCTAAACATCACATTTCTCCATCAGATTACGGATTAGGATATGATTGTAAATTTAGACAGAAGGAGGGGGAAGAATGAAGAAGGCAATTATCAGCTTTGTCACAAGTATAATAATCGGATTTGGACTTGGTTACCTAGTGTTTGGGGTGATTATGGGAGATTCAGACAAACAACCTCAAGTAGCTCAAACAGGACCTACAGAGGATGTTGCTCCAACGGAAGAGGCTAAGAAAGAACCAGAATCCGTAGCAGTTGACGCAGATAACATCCTAAATAGCAAAGGCTGTCTTGGCTGTCATGCCGTTGAGGCACTTGATTTACAGGGCGGAGCAACTGGACCAGACCTTTCAAAAGCATTTGAAGGGGTGGAAGATAAGCACGGAAAGCCACTTGATGAATTCTTAAAAGAACCAACTTCAGCGGTTATGTCTAGCGTAATTAGCGGTAGCCCTTTAACAGATGAGGAACGTGCAAAAGTAATCGAGATGCTTAAACAGGCATCTGAAAAACAATAAGAAATAAGGTGGTGTTACTAAATGAAAAAATGGATTCCAATTGCTTCAGGTTTAACTGCAGGCTTTGTAGCCGCTACGATTTCATTTGCGGACTTCTCAAAGAATACAAGCTCTGAGGTTAACTCTGCGGCTAACAAAAGCGATGCAGAAAAAGTGTATGTTCCATTTGGTGAAAAAGATGATTACTACCTATTCGCATCTGGTGGACATTCTGGGCAAATGTTTATTTACGGTGTTCCTTCGATGCGTCAAATACGAACCGTTCCTGTATTCTCTCAAGACTCAGCAACCGGTTATGGATTTGATGAACATTCGAAGAAAATGATGGGCGGTTACACATGGGGTGACCTACACCATCCCGCTTTCTCAGAAACAAATGGTGATTATGATGGTAAGTACATGTTTGCAACCGACGTTGGAAATAGCCGTGCGGCGGTTATGGATCTTGAAACCTTTACAACAAAGGATATCCTAAAGGTACCGAATACGAGTGGGCCACACTGTGCGGCCTTCGTTACGGAGAATACGGAGTATATGTTCCTTCCTACACGATTTGCCGTTCCACTCGGACAAGAATATGAATCTCTTGATGACTACAGCACAAAGTACCGTGGTGTCATGTCTGCGGTTACCTTTGATGAGAAAAATACAAAATTAAATATCGGTTACCAAGTTGCCCTTCCACCATGGTCCTATGATCTTTCTGACGCTGGTAAAAAAGAGTCAGGAGACTGGGCTGTTATGACAACATATAACACGGAGGAAGCAACAACTAATCTTGAAATCAATGCTTCACAGGCTGACCGTGATTTCATTGTTCTTTTTAACTGGAAAGAGCTTGAGCAAATGGTTAAAGACGGAAAGTATGACGAAGTAACTGGACAAAAAATGATTTTCCCTGAAAAACATAAAGGTGGTATTTACCTTGTGCCAGTTGCTAAATCTCCACATGGTGTGGACGTTACGCCTGACGGTAAGCACTTTATTGCTTCGGGAAAACTAGCTCCATCGATGACTGTTTTTTCTTTTGAAAAAGCATTTGAAGCCGTTAAGAATCAAGACTTCTCTGGTGAACGGAACGGGATTCCTATTATAAAGTATGAATCCGTAATGGAAAGAGAAGTAAACCCTGAAAATGCTCTTGGTCCACTTCACACTCAATTTGATGATAAAGGCATGGCATATACAACGATGTTTATTTCTTCTGAGATTGTTAAATGGGATCCAAAAACGGGCGAAACGTTAGACCGTGTTCCCGTTCAATATTCTCCTGGACATTCTGTTGCTGCTGAAGGTGATACGGTTTCACCTGATGGTAAGTGGTTAATTGCCCTAAATAAGATTGCTAAGGATACGTATTTGTCTGTGGGGCCATCTCACCCTGAATCGATGCAACTAATCGATATCAGTGGAAAAATGAAGGTGATCCAATCATCACCAGTTAATCCAGAACCGCACTATGCACAAATGATTAAAGCCGACAAAATTAAAACGATTGAAGTTTATCCGAAAGATGAAGCGAACAAGCTTGCAACCTACAAACAAGAGGATGCTAAGATTGTACGCAATGGCAAAAATGTCGATGTTTACGGTATTGCAATGCGCTCAAAATTCATTTTTGATGCAAAAGCTAAACGTCCAGATGTAATCGAGGTAAATGAAGGCGATCAAGTTTCCATTCATTTGACGAATACGGACTTTGATGAAGATATTACCCATGGTTTTGCGATTAACAGTTATGATTTGAACATTGAAGTACAACCAGGTCAAACGAATACCATCACGTTTACTGCTGATAAAGCTGGTACGTTCCCAATTTATTGTACAAACTTCTGTTCAGCATTACACCAAGAAATGACCGGCTACTTCTTAGTTAAACCGAAGAATTAATCTGTGATGGGTATCAATTTTAATTGATACCCTTCTCTGCTTATCTTTGGCTCAATTAACTTGTCTGTTGATTGGAGCTCCAGGTGCTTCGCTTTCCGCGGGCGTGCCGGGGAGCCTCCTCGGCGCTTTGCGCCTGTGGGGTCTCCCCAGCCCCGTACTCCCGCAGGACTTTGAATTGGCTTCCTTGAATTTGCCCACGCACGAAGAAAATGCGGTAGCATTTTCGAGGAGTCTCGCACCTTCCGCTCCAATCAACAGGGTTAGTTTAACAAGCCTAATTTTTGAGAAAGGTGTGGTTACCTTGATTGATAAGAATAGCAAATTGTCGATATTATCTTCAATACTCATTACACTTTCAGCATTCTTATTGGTACTTTCAATATTTTTCCCATGGTGGCAGATGGTCTTTTTTGCCCCTCAATATCCTGAAGGGCTAAATATCATCGTTTATCCAAATAAGCTGGAAGGCGAGATTGATATTGTTAATGGACTCAATCACTATATTGGTATGGAGAACTTTAGTGAAGAGAATTTCCCGCAATTACAGTATCTTTCCTATTTAGTCATTGGTTTAGCTGTTATTACACTAGTAGTAGCGCTACTAAGGAATAAAAAATTCCTCTATGGATTAATTGGACTGTTTATGGTTGGTGGCATACTTGGAGTGATTACGCTTCGGAAGGCACTTGTCCATTTCGGTACAAATCTAAGCCCAACCGCCCCTATTAAAATTGACCCTTTTGTACCACCGATTTTGGGGCATAATACAGTGGCAAACTTTCTAACCAACAGTATTCTTGGCTACGGTACGTATTTCCTAATCGCCGCCTTTATACTATTACTTATTCCGTTATGGAAGGATCGAAAAAAATGAAAAAACTGCTGCTCTTTCTTTTCGTTTTCTCGTTTTTAGTTATCAACCCAGAGAAAAATATAGCCGCCGAAAACTTGCAAACGCTTATCGACAGCTTGGAAGAAGGAGCGGTTTTAAAACTAGAGGATCGTACGTATGAGGGCAATCTTGTCCTCACCAAACCAATTACCATTATTGGCACGAGGAATACCTTAATTAGAGGTGACGGAACAGGCAATGTTATTTCCATCAAAGCACCAGGAGTAACACTTAAGCAGCTCACCGTTACAAATGGCGGGATGGACCGCAATTCAGCAGAAGAGTATGCTGCTATCAAAATCCATACAAATGGAAATCTAGTTGAACATATCAAGATTCGTGATAGTTTTCACGGAATTTATCTAAGCCAAGCTCATGAAAATATCATCCGCTATGTGGTTATTAAGGGTATGGGCAAAGGAGAAATTGCTGCCCAAGGAAATGGAATTCACGTCTATTACGCTAATGACAATACCCTTTCACATAACACCATTGAAGACACACGCGATGGAATGTTCTTTGACTACTCAAACAACAATCAAAGCTATGAAAATAACATTAGTCATACAAGATACGGACTTCACTATATGTATTCGGACAAAAATATTTTTAAAAAAAATACTTTTACGATGAACACTGGCGGTGCAGCGATTATGAACTCGAATCATTTAAGACTTGAGGACAATCAGTTCATTGTAAACTATGGAAATAAATCGTTTGGCTTACTACTGCTACAGGCAAATGATAATCAGATTATCAATAATACTTTTTATATGAACCAACGTGGGCTTTATATTGACCAAGCCACACGCAACCATATTGAGGGCAATAAAATTACTCAAAACCAAATTGGCATTGAACTTTGGGCCAGTTCCAACCAACAAATTTTCACGCAAAATCACATTACTGAAAATACGATTCCCGCTGTTACGATTGGAGGAACGAGTGAGAGCAACTTCTGGAGTAAGGATAACAAAGGAAACGACTGGGGAAGTTCGTTCCCACTAACCGACCTCAATCAGGATAATCTCGGGGATTTTCCAATAACCTATCAATCCTCTCTATACCAGCTTATAGAAGAGCAAGAATTATCCTATTTATTTTTAAAAAGTCCTGCGCTTACGATATTTGAAAAAATGAACGCCCTATTAAAAGATGAAAAAGTAATGTTTAACGACCCGCACCCGTTAGCCGCGGAAAAAGGGAATAGTGGTGGAATGCTACTTATTACTTTCACGCTGCTCATTGGGTTGATTTTACTAAAAGGGAGACATCGACTATGCATTATATTTGGAAGGAATGGAAAGAAAACATAAGAGGAAAGGGATTATGGCTTGCATTAAGCATTGTTGTTCTCTTAATGATTAGTATATTATTTCGATCCACTTCCCTTTCATTTGATAAAGGCTTTTATGTCCTCTTAATCAATTTATTTGATACAATTATTTATTTTATCCCGATTCTTTGTTTGTTTATTGGCGCCTTTTCAATCTTTCAGGAAAAGGAACAAAAGACGTTAATCATGCTATTAACAAAGAAAGACAACTTTATGAGCTTTTTACTTAAGAAGAGTCTTGGGCTATACGTTGTCGTCCTTGTCCCGCTCCTTGTCTGGTTTTTCCTGTATCTACTATTACTCAAGTTTAACTTTCAGCTCGATATGAAAAGCTACTTCATCTTTGTGGCTGCAATCGTAGTCTTGTCTGTCACCTTTCTCCAAATCGGTGCAGCAATTGGAAGCTTTAGCCGTTCACGGATGCAGATTATCGGTTACACGATCTTAGTCTGGTTTTACTTCTTCTTTCTGCATGATTTTATCTTGCTTTCCTTTCTCTCGGACGTGACCTATGAAAGTGTAAAGCTATTTTCAGGCATATACTTTTTAAATCCCTTACAGTCGGTAAGGATGTTTTTAGAAACAGGGATGGAGGTCTATTCCTTCGGCCATATGTCGCGTCTCCTGCAAGCCTTTATGTGGACAAAACCAGTATTCTTTTTGCTTGGCAATCTTCTAGTCTGGCTAGCTGTATCAATAGGAACAGCGCTTGTCTTTCACCGTAAGGAGGGCTTTGAATGATTCACGTAACAAACCTAACCCAATCCTTCGGGAAAAAAACAATCCTAGAGGATATCACGATCACTATTGATAAACATGAGATTTGCGCCCTTGTTGGCCGTAATGGTGCTGGGAAATCTACTTTTATCAATAGTTTGCTTGGTCTCCTACCCGTTAAGCAAGGAACGATAACAATTAATGATATTGAGGTAACAAAGAAAAGTAGCGAATGGAAAAAAGCAATTGCCTATCTTCCAGAGAAATTTCAGTTATACCCGATGTTAACAGGGCTAGAGAATCTAACCTTTTTTGCACAAGCGGTCGAAAAGGTCGCTGACCAAGAACGGATACAGAAAGTACTTACATCGGTTAGCCTGTGGGATGACTGTGATGTCCAGGTAAAAAAATATTCTAAAGGCATGCTCCAGCGCCTCGGTTTAGCAATTACCTTGTATCAAGATTCCAGCATCCTAATTCTAGATGAGCCCACGAGTGGAATTGATCCGATGGGAAGGAAGGAGATTTTAGAGGTGTTAAAATCTCTTCATGATAAAACCATCCTCCTTTCATCGCACCATTTGGATGAAATCAAACAGGTTTGTACTCATGTCGTCTATTTAGATAATGGCAAAATGAATAAATACACGGTTGCAGAATTCTTGCAAACACATAATCTTGGAGGGATAGATTCATGAAAAAGGCAATAATGCTCGCCGCACTGCTTCTTCTAATTTCACTCGCAGGCTGTAGTGCCAACCCAGAGTATAAGGTAGAGGTAACAAAACCCGTTTACTACCAGCAGAATACTAGTGTTCCCTTTGAAATCAAAGTAACCGAAAAAGACAAGGCTGTTACAGATCTTGATGTTTCAGCTGTTTTCTCAATGACGAATATGGATCATGGCACATATGAAGTGGAGTTAACGGAAGGAGAAGATGGATTATATACCGGTAACGTCGAACTCCCGATGGGTGGTAAATATGAAATCGTACTAACATTAGTATCTGATGGAGAAAGTGTTGAAAAGGTTATTAATTATGAAGTTGAAAAACCTAATGGTGTTGCATCGATTAACGGAAACTGGATTAAAAACGAAGATGTTGAGTTTTATATGTTTATCAATAGGCTACAGCTAGCGATTAACCGGGAGACCGATCAAAAAAGGTATACGGGTGAAGAGTTGAATGAGGCCCTAGCTTATTGGGATGCTCAAGAAAAATTGGTCGAGGATAAAAACCAATTATTGACGCAAATCATCCGCCTTCGTTCCATGGCGCTGCTTGCCGAAGAAAAAGGTCATCAGGCGGCAGATAGTGAGATTGATGCTGAAATAAATAAGGTCCAGAAACAGTATAATCAGTATGAAACGGCAAAGGCAATGATTGCTGAGTATGGGGAAGAGGCGTTTTGGGAGATAGAAAAAGAGCAATATAAGTTAATTGTTCTTACTCAAAAGGTTCAAAGTGATTTAGTAGCTCAGGTGAAAAAGGAAAACCCTGAGATGGGTGAACAAGAGGTTTTCTTCCAAGCACAAAAATTATACGAGGAACTACTCGTATCTCAGGTGAACTCATTGGAAATTGTTATTTTATAAGCTAAAAGCACGCTGGAATTGTCAGCGTGCTTTATTCAATCTCCTGGTGTATTGATGATTTTTAGGGTTTTGAAGCCGAGGTTTATTTTATAGTTTAAGTTCCAGTTTGCACCTAGTATCTCTATTTCATTTTCCTGGAGGTTAAACCTGATTACGACATCATTGTCTTCATCGACAATAACATACGCATTTTTGTTGGTGAATACTTGGTAGGATTGATGGGCGATTAAGGTCCAGCCATATTGTAACTTGTTGCTTTTTGTACTCATGATTAACCTTCCTTTTACTTTAGATTACTAAGTAATACTCGATAAAGCTTGTCATCCTTTTCGTCAGGAGTTCCTCTGCCGTCGGTATTGTTACTAACAAAATATAGATAGTCCCCATCGATGAAAAGGTCACGTATTCTCCCTAAACCGTCAATAACAGAGCTTGTTGCTTTCTTTCCTAAATCAAATTCACGAACCGCATTTCCCCTTAATGTTGCAGTATATAGTTTTCCATCAAATGCTGCCATTCCGGAAGGTGCCCAAGTTTCCTCTTCAGATTGAAACAACGGCGTCTCCATCCCTGCTTTTTCTTCCCAGCCCTCAATTACTGGCCAGCCATAATTCGCAGCAGGCTTAATCTGATTTACTTCATCATGTGCTGATTGACCGTGCTCGCTTGCATACAATGTCTTTCCTATCCACACTAACCCTTGTGGATTCCGATGACCATAGCTATAAACATAGGAGTTCGGAAAGGGATTATCGTCTGGTATGGTCCCATCTAAATTCATCCTTAAGATTTTACCATTCAATGTTGCTAAATCCTGTGCTGTGTCTGGAATGGTGGCGTCACCAGTGGTGATATAAAGCATGCCATCTGGTCCAATTTTCAACCGCCCTCCATGATGATAGGCCGCACTTGGAATTCGATCAAGGAGAATTTCTCCCTCCGTCCATCGCTCACCTTCATAACCTAAGACCACCACTCGATTAAACTGATCCCGTCCATTGTCGGAATACGTATAATAGGCAAATGCCTTTTGGCTATTTGGGAATTTCGGGTCAAGAACAAAGCCTAGCAATCCAGCCTCTGCCGCTTTAGCAAGTGGCTTTTTTAGGCTTACTTGCTGCCGTTCCGTTTTACCATTTTCAACTTTCACGATACTTCCCGTTCTCTCGCTAAGATAGAATACTCCTTTATTCATGTCTATTGACCATGGGACCCGTAAATTTTCTGCGATAACCTCTATCTCTGGCTGAAGGACAATTGCTTCGTCGTCTTGCTCTACTTGAGGTTGAAGGACGATGTCCTCATCATCTTGCTGGAGCTCCTCCTTTTCAAAAAAGGAACAACCTGACATCAATAAGACCAATGATAATAAAATACAATAAACCTTATACATTGCCTCTTCCTTTCTAACTTGTAAGCTATCCTAAAGTACCTCTAGTATCGCTTTTGCTACTCCGTGCTCATCATTTGTTGCGGTAATAACATCACAGAGCGATTTAATTTCAAAACCTGCATTCTCCATCGCAACAGCTCTGCCAACTCTCTCAAGCATGGAGACATCATTATAACTATCGCCAATCGCCATTGTTTCGGATAAAAGTATGCCTTTTTCCTTCGTAAATGCCTCTAAGGCAATACCTTTTTGGGCATGTATATTGGTAATTTCAAGGTTTTCATGTCCTGAAGTAGTCACTGCTAGTTCGGTTAGCTCTTTAAGCG
>JAQSXG010000165.1 GCA_029256785.1 Neobacillus sp. | reverse complement strand
TGATTTACAAAGAAAGTTTAAGGGATGATTATGTCAGAGGGTTAAAATTATCAAGAAATGCGGGACATCAAAATGCTTTGCTAGCAGGCTTATTTACAGCAAAGGATACCTCGGATTGTTTAGTATCGATTGACGCAGATCTTCAAGATGACATTGAGGTTATCCGGGAGTTTATTCTTAAATACAATGAGGGAAATGAAATTGTCTATGGCGTAAGGCAACGTAGAGACTCAGATACCTTCTTTAAGCGAAGTACAGCAGAAGGGTTCTATAAATTGATGCAAAAAATGGGGGCAGACCTCATTTATAATCATGCAGACTTTCGGTTGATGAGTAAGAGGGCAGTTCAAGAATTAGCAGGATTTAAAGAGGTCAATCTTTTCTTACGAGGGATTGTGCCGCTCCTTGGCTTTCAATCAGATATTGTTTACTATGACCGGAAGGAAAGGCAGGCGGGTGAAACGAAATATCCTCTTAAGAAAATGCTTGCCTTTGCATTTGATGGAATTACGTCATTATCTGTTACTCCCATTCGGTTTGTACTATTGATTGGGCTTGTTTCCTTCTTCATGAGTCTCTTTTTTGGCTGTTATTTCTTGATGCTGAAATTCTTAGGTGAAACACAAACAGGGTGGACTTCACTTATAACATCCATTTGGTTAATTGGCGGGTTACAACTAATTGCGATTGGTTTGATAGGTGAATATGTTGGAAAAATTTATAAAGAGTCAAAGCATCGTCCGAAATTTATTGTTGATATTGATACCTTTACCATTCCGACCTCAAGATATCAATTAATCAGTCAAACAGAAGAAGAAGAGTCCTACACAATGGAACGTAGAAAACTTTCTGAATCCAACTAAAGAAAAAGAGTTTTCCATAACCTAATATGGTACCTATAGATAGGACACTTGAAAAAGAGTGTTTCATCTATAGGTACTTTTTTTAGTTTTAAGTGGTACAACCTTACCTTCCTGAATAAAGATTGAAAGACAGGCTATTTTTATTTGGGGAGAGATAATGATGAATGTATTCTTAAGTTATATTTTATTGGGATTGTCGCTTGCTGCTCCCATCGGCCCAATCAACGCTGCTCAAATTGATAAGGGCATCAGACACGGATTTATGCACTCATGGTTAATTGGGGTAGGTGCGGTGGTAGCAGATGGAGTGTATATGCTCGTTGTCTATCTTGGAGTTGTTCACTTTCTAGAAACTTCATTCATGAAAACCTTTCTTTGGTCATTTGGCTGTTTTGTCCTTATCTATACGGGAATTGAGACTCTTCGTTCAGCAAATGAACTGAGCATTGGGACTAATAGAAAGAAGGAGCCATTAATAAAATCCTTTATTTCAGGGTTTTTTATGTCGATTTCTAATCCATTAACCATTTTATTTTGGCTTGGTATTTATGGGTCTGTATTAGCAAAGACGGCAGCGACCTACGAAACGACTGAATTGGTTTTATATAGCAGTGCTATTTTTATTGGTTTATTACTATGGGATCTCACAATGGCGTGTATCTCCAGTAACTTCAGAAAATATCTGACCTCAAGTCTCCTGAAGGGTATTTCTATATTATCTGGTCTCTCACTAATAGGATTTGGTATATACTTTGGCATTCAAGCATATCAGGCATTATTTGGATAAAAAATGCCAACGATGATGATCGGTGGCAGAATGGTAATTATGCAGTTGGCCAGGGGCTATAAACCTTTTTCTTTTTCTTCTTCCATTTAAATCGCATAAAGAAGGTAATAATTCCAATGGTTCCAACAAATACAATACTAATAAAAAAACCAGGTCTACTTGTAGCATGAAAAAGTGTACCACTGACGGCAATTAATATAAGTAGGATACCAACAGAATATTTTATTTTGCCCATAGCGGATACTTCCAATAATCGGATAGACGAAGCAAGAATGAAAATCCAATTATAAAGGAGCATTAAGCTGGCAGCGGTGGTTACATATTCATAAATCTTACCTGGCATCAATAATGCCGATAGGATTGAAAGGGAGATTCCAGCCAATGTAATAAGGAGCGTTGGCCATGGGACTGACATCTTCCCTTTTTTTGAGAATATTGCCGGTGCATCTCCTTCTTCAGAAAGGGTAACTAAAATACTGGTAACACCAAATAATGAGGCTACCATGGTCGAGAAACCTGCAATAATTAAGGCTGCATTAAAAATATGTGGAATAAAGGATAAATTATAATTATCTAAAGCAATGACAAAGGAACTTTCATCTGCATTAAAGGTTGCGCTTGAAACCATGATAACAGCTAGACCAATCGAAATTAAATAAATAACTGTTAAGGTAAATAGCATAACTTTACCAGCTTTAGGAGCTTCTTTTGGGTCATTTAATCTTGAGGCCATTAAACCTAGGATTTCAATTCCGCCGAATGCATAAAAGGCAAAAATGACTGAAGACCATAATCCCATTATGCCATGCGGAAAAATATCTTCTGTGCTAGATGGGTACTGAAGAGGTTTCTCCCCATCAATCACACCAAAAATGGCTAGCAATGCAATAATAATAAACATAAGAATTGCTGCAATCTTCAAAATGGCTAGGACATTTTCAACTTTATTAAGAATACTGACACCTACCATAATCACAATCATTCCCAGAATGGAATACCCCGTTGCAAATATCCATAGCGGTATATTTGGAAACCAAAAGCGTGAGAATATCGATAATGCTGTCATTTGGCTGCCCATTATTAATACCTCTGAAGACCAGTAGACCCAACCACTGCTAAACCCAGCCCATCTTCCGAATGCCTGTTTTGCATAGGTACGAAAACCGCCTTGCTGGGGATCCTGAACTGTCATTTTTGCTAGCCCATCAAAAACTAAGTAGGTACCTAGGGCAGCAATGATAAAGGCGATTAAGATAGCTGGCCCAGTCATCTTAATTGCAATACTAGAACCGAGGAAAAATCCCGTTCCTATTGTACAGCCCACTCCAAATAAGGAAAGCTGCCACCACTTCAAATCGCTTTTTTCACTACTTGATTTACTCATACCTTTTCTTCTCCTTATCTCCAATAATCGAATATGACTCGTTTAAAAAGGTTGAGGGATCCTCCCCCAACCTTTTTTCACTTTAGCTTATTTTAGATTTTCGTCCCTTCCAGTGGAATCTACGGAAATATCAGTGTCATTCTGGTTGTTATATTCTGCATCATTAAGGCCAGGAGATTGTTTTTTGTCTGAGCCAGGATAGTGACTCTTATGTGCTTGTTGAATTTTATTGAACTTGTCAAAATTTTCATTTACCATATCTTTTCCTCTTTTCTTTCTTAGGACTATATATGTTAAGATACACCCTGATGGAAAACTTATTCAGGAGATTAAATAGGACGATTTAGGATTTTGATGGAATCGGCAAAAAACATACATAATCATGACCTAAAACAATGAAAATAAAGTGTACGAGATATAGTTCTATGACAAATAGGCATTTTAGAAGTATAACAAGCCTTGAAAGGGGTTTAGTATGTTAACTACAGAGCAACTAGCGAGCTTACGTTTAAACTTACTAAAGGAAAAAGAGGAACTAACGGAAAGGTTAAACCAGAATGACCATTATGGATTAGAACGTGGCCATTTCCATGAATCTATGGGTGAATTATCTAGTTATGATAACCATCCCGCTGATGAGGGGACAGAGCTATACGAACGTGAAAAGGATATTGCTCTTAATGAACATTCCGAAGACCAATTAAAAAATATAAACAGTGCTCTAGAAGCAATGGAAAAAGGTACCTATGGAAAATGTGAAGTCTGTGGTCAAGAGATATCTTACGAACGGCTAGAAGCCTTACCAAATACGCTCTATTGTAAGGAACATAGTCCTGACCAAGTAGTTTCCCATGACCGTCCAGTAGAAGAAGATGTGTTAAAGCCTGACTTTGGAAAATTTGATATGGATGATAAGAATGAAACGGTCGCCTTTGACGCAGAGGATACTTGGCAAACGGTTGCCCAGTGGGGATCATCGGATACACCATCCGATTTAGCTTTCTCAGAAGATAACTATCAAGACATTTATACGGAATCGGATGAAAATATTGGATATGTCGAAGACTTTGAGAACTTTGTAGGCAATGATATGTATGGTAAGGAGATTACAGTATACCCCAATGCACAGCATGAACAATATGAAAATGCACTTGATAAAGAAGGAATTATGACAAGTTTCGGCGATTTGCCCGCATATGAGCATGACCCATACGTAGAAGATAACGAAAAATAAAAAAAAGAAAAACAGCTTTCCTTAAGAAAGCTGTTTTCTCTACTATTTACTCTTCATCGTAGCCCTTACGCGGAATGGGGATATCCTTCCCATCAACATCGTCGATCACAGCGCCAATTTCCCCTTCCTTGTATGCATCCATTGCTTGCTCATGGGAAGTAGCAATACCCGAGGACACGGTATTATTTCTTTTATAATCACTTGGATGGTAGAAGCTTCCTGCCACTTCTGTGTTATTATTAGGGTTTCTTTTCATATAAAACACTCCTTTTTTATATTAAAATGGTACATGCGTATTTTCTTCTTTTAAACGAGGATTTACTCATTTAAAGGACCTTTGGTAAAAATAAATTAATTAGGAGGCAATAAATGATGAACAAAAAAAATCAGTTTCCATCACGTGAGGAACTAGATCAAGCTTTTCACTTTCTACATGATGCAATTAACAGAATTGCTGTACAAGAGGAACGAGAAGAAATGGCACGTAAGGAAAATAGCGGGCTAGAAGAATAAGTTGTTTGAGGTGAAAGAAAGATGAGAGAATCCTTGGCAAAAAAAATCGCCTGGATTAGTGTAATAAGTAATATCCTCCTAACATTCGGGAAACTATTCATCGGCTGGTATGGAAATAGTGATGCTGTATTTGCAGATGGGATCCACTCGGCGGCAGATGTATTTGCCTCAATCATCGTATTACTGGTAATAAAAATTGCTAATAAACCTGCAGATGAGGAACATCCGTATGGACATGGAAAAGCTGAGGTAATCGTTTCTGGTATTGTCGGAATCTTACTGCTCTTTGTTTCAATCTATGTTGTTTTTGAAGGGATTAGCGGTTTCTTTCATGTAGTTGAAACGCCAAGTCTATTAGCTATGGGGGTAGCACTGGTTTCGTATGTTGCAAAAATTCTTCTTTATCGTTCCTCTTTGAAGGTTGCCAAACAGCATAATAGTAAGGCTATAGAGGCGATTGCCTTTGATCATAAAGCAGATATTGTTGCGTCAATTGCCGCAGCGATTGGGGTGCTGTTATCTGTTATAGGAGAGAAGCTAGGAATCACCTTCTTGCTTTATGGGGATAAGGTAGCGAGTATTTTTGTTGCATACTTAATTTATAAAATTGCCAAAGAGATGTTAACAGAAGCTTTCGATATTCTTTTGGAACGTAGTATAGGAACGGAAGTTTTACAGGAATACATATCTGTTGTATCAGAGTTTACTGAGGTAAAGCGAATTGACAGAATTAGGGCGAGAGAACATGGCCACTATATTTTAGTGGATTTGCGAATATCCATTGATCATTATAAAACAATTAAAGAGGGACATGACCTCGCAAAAAAAATTAAAGGAGAATTGATGGATAAATATGACAATATTAACGAAGTATTAATCCATTTGAATCCATACTATCCAGAGTAAAAACTCGTTTGTACTTTTGTCTAATTGGGTTTATGATATAGGAGAATTTATTTTATTTACAGGGGAGTTGATATTTTGAGTTATTCCATAGACCCGGACCCTAGTAGGCGAGGGGAAGTCGATTTATCTTTGCCATGGATTTTTCAAGAGTATCAACTCTTTAAAAGATAAATGGCTTCCTCAAACAAGACGTGAGGAGGTTTTACTATGTTGGAGATTTATAAGAGCTCGGAAACAAGAGAATTAAAACAGGTTGATGCTATATCGAAAGGCTGCTGGGTCCATATGTATGCACCAACAGAGCAGGAAATTACCCTAGTGGCGAATGAAACACAAGTCTATGTTGATTTTATTAAAGATGCCCTTGATGATGAGGAGCGTCCAAGGATTGAAAGAGAAGACAATCAAGTCTATATTATCGTAGACTATCCATATATTGCTCATGATGAGGCGGGGTTTCCAATCTATGAAACGATTCCAATTGGAATTATACTGACTGAGGATTGTATGATCACCGTTTCGTTAAAAGATACTCCTATATTAGAAGTTTTTAAGAATAATAAAGTAAAAGACTTTTATACTTTCAAAAAGAACCGGTTTGCGTTACAATTACTTGCTATCATTACATCTTATTATCTTCGTTATTTAAAACAAATAAATAAAAAAACGAATGAAATTGAACGTGGACTGCACAAATCGATGAAAAATAAAGAATTGTACGCATTGCTTGGACTTGAAAAGAGTCTTGTTTATTTTATGACTTCATTAAAATCAAATAAAGTAGTTTTAGATAAAATTCTACGTTTTAACTATATAAAGATGTATGAGGAAGATAAGGATTTATTAGAAGATGTTATGATTGAAAAAATTCAAGCGATTGAGATGGCGGAAACGTACAGTTCCATTTTAAGCGGAATGATGGATGCGTTTGCTTCGATTATTTCAAATAACGTTAATATTGTTATGAAATTCTTAACGTCATTTACAATTATTCTTTCTTTCCCAACGATTGTTTTTAGTTTTTACGGTATGAATGTTGACTTACCATTTCAAAGAAGCCCTGATGCCTTTTTATATTCATTGATTATTGCCGGTGGTTTATCTACCTTAACGGCATTGATTTTTTGGAAAAAGAAATACTTTTAAATTATAAAAAACCTTTCTCATCTGAGGAATGGTTTTTTTGTATTTATTTGATAAAAAAGTTTTTTCTTAGGACAAACAGGTAAGCAATAATCATCTAAATCAATAAACTATAACAAAACGAATGAAAGGGGGGAGAAAATATGGGACTTCGTTGTACTTGTGGTGTATTGGTGGGTCTCCCGTTTACGGGTGTAGGAGCTATAGCAACAGATGAAGAAGTAACTTTAGAAGGATTTATCGGTACAAGAAGAGGGACGTTAACGTATACAGCAGATGTTTGCGCGGATAGTCTTGAAATGTCAACTGTTACAATTAGCTTTGTCCAGACAAGTGGTGAAACACCAAACTTGAGTTTCACAGGAACTTCCACAGAAATTACTTCAGTTGTATGTAATCAAATGGGTCAAAACTGTGAGATTACTGTAACTGGGACGATTGAAACCGAATTTGGAACGTTTCCGTTTACTGCTGAGTTTCTCGATATTGTTGATAATGCAAATGTTGACCAAGTTTCAGTCTTTGAAATCGATGGTTTCTTTAATCAGCAAGGAGCTGTACCAGTACCACAGCTTTCTGTGCAGGACCAAGGCTGTGCAGAAATCTAGCATATTTAATAGAAAAATGATGATAGGTTCTGAATTATTTATTCAGAGCCTTATCTTTTTGAAAATTTTAATAAAAATTTCCCAACATGCTGTCTATTTACAATCAAGGATTTAGAGTTTTTTATTTATTCTGAACAAATAAGTGGTACAGGTTGTCCGATTGTTATAAAATGGTGAAAAGAGAATGGGGAAAGTAGGTGGTAATATGGAATTCGGATCCTTAATTAAATACTATAGAACCCAAAGAGGAATTACTCAAAAAGAGCTTGCTGCTGGAATTTGTTCCATCCCCCATTTAAGTAAGATTGAAAATAATTCAAAAGAAGCAAATGAAGAAACACTTTCATTGTTATTAAGTAGGCTATCAATAAACTATGAAGAGGTCGAAGAAAAGGAAGGGCAAATAATTAACTTGATTAGGGATTTTGAGGAAAAAATTAATTTCTGTTTAAGGGAAGAAGCGGATGAAATTTACCATAAATTGAAAGAGATTGAACACATTATTCCGTACTCTAAAAGTATTTATCTTTATGAGTTATATAAATTTTACTATTTCTTATTTAGAGGTTTATTATCAGAGGCAGAGGTCCAAAAGGATTTGCTTGCTAAGCAAAGGAAAAATTTTTCCCAACATGAAGAGTATTTATTTCTATACTATCATGCGGTATCCTTAATAATGAAAGGTAAGTTTAAAAAGGCTGATGAAATTCTAGATTCATTGGGCAGTGAAAAGAATGAAATCATTAGCGGTGATTTTATTTATCACCGTGCGTTGGTTAAGAGTTCACTCGAACAATCAGGACATGCCATTCATTTTGGGAAGATTGCCCTACAAATTTTCATGAATGAGCACAACTTCATACGCATCCTACATGTACTCATGTTGCTGAGCATTAATTACACCCACTCGAAAATATATGAAGAGGCGCTGGAGTGCTTTCGACATCTGATTCGAAATGCAGAATTACTTAAGGAAGAAAAGTTACTACCACAAATTTACCATAATATGGGTTACTTGCAAGATAAGATGGAAAATCCGAAAGAAGCATTAGTCTACTACGAGAAAAGCTTGGCAATTCAAACACCATCTTACTATCACTACCTAGTTACCTTATATGCCATCGGTAAAACTTACAATATCCTTCAATCAACTGATCGTGCCAAGGAGTGCTTCCAAACGTTAAGAACTTTGGCAAAACAATTAGGCAATAAGAAATATAGATTATTAGCAGATTTTTATCTTTTACATATGGAATCAATAGAAAAGTCGATAGAATTTCTAGAATTGAAGATCATCCCTTATTTTATTGAGATAAATGAGCACAATGAAGACCTGGTTGAATTCTACAAAATGCTTTCGGATTATTACAATCAATATGAAATGTATCCAAAAGCATTTAAATACTTAAATAAAATACTTTGAGGGGGAAAGTTTATGAAAAAATTATCTATGGTACTCATTTCTGTATCTCTCGTTTTCCTATTATCTATTTCGACCAATACAAGTAGGGGAAATTCTACTTCGCAAGTAGAACTGACTTCTAGCGATATTCAAGCTAATCATCCTATACAGCCACCAGTAT
>JAQSXG010000164.1 GCA_029256785.1 Neobacillus sp. | reverse complement strand
TCCCAGTCTCCTTTCTGATTAAATCGAAGACTGTTTCATTCGATTTTGGTGTCAGGATTCGGTATTCGTTATCAAGTGATTCATCTATTTGGCAAACCGATTTATAGGCACAAAACGTACAAGGTTTTTTATCTTTTAATTTATATGGATCAATTCCTACTTGCCCGTCAACAATGGCATCACCCGTCTTTTGATACAGGTGACGGACATATGTCCTTAAATCTTCAAATTCATCTATACTCGCCACTTTTGATCTCTTCGTTAAATTACCGTCTTTTTTTATTCCAGCCGAAATAATTTGCGAATCACCAGATTCCAGTGTTTGATCCATTAACTGTATTACATTCTGGTCACCAAGCATTAAACCATTCATTTTGAATTTTTTCATAATCTCTTTTTCTATCTCATCGGCCGAGAGCAATTTTTTTGAAGAAATAAGCGGATTATGAACATGAAAATAAAGTACTCCCGCAGGACTTGCCTTCATCTCAACCAATTCCTTAGAATGGGTAATCACGATGTCCAAGTAGGTTAACATCTGTAAGGCGAGTCCATAGTATACCTCGCTCAAGTTAACATCCTTTTCACTTGATTTATAATCAATGACGCGTAAATAAGTACCGTCATTTTCTGTTTTCGCCTGATCAACCCTATCAATCCGTCCGGATAATTCCATCCTCTTCCCGCTTTTCAAGGCAAACGTAAGCGGTGGCAGTGTACCATTTCTTCCGAAACCAAGTTCTAACCCAATAGGAGAAAAGCCGCTTGCTTTCGCATGCTCGCTCAATACTAATGATGCCCGGGTTATAATCTGCTCTAACTTACGTTTTATATAATGGTGACGTTCAGAGCTTAATAGTATCTCATTTTGTAGTTTTGGTGCTAAAGCACTGACCGCCTCTCTAGATAACTCTTCACATTGCTGTTTAGATAACTCTGCCCATGAAATTTTTCTTTCATTAACAATATCTGATATATGCTTTAATGCTGCATGGAATAGCTCACCAATGTCTGGGGCTTCGAGGCGGAAAACTTGTCGTTCACGAAGCTTAAGCCCGTGCTGAGAAAAATGGGCAAAGGCACAGCCATTAAATAGCTCCATTCTAGAAACACTTGCCTGGATCGTCTCTCCATACAATTCATCTGCAACCCCTTTTGAGAGCTGTAACGTTTTGTTGGTATAGAAAAGACTTGAGAGTATTTTAACAGCCTGGGGCTTCCACATGCTTTCTATATAAGAATTATAAACATCCCACCACAGATCAGATATTGGGTAATTCCGTTTCTTTAACTGAAGCTGAGCGGTAAGGTAAGACATGGTTGTCTGATAATTTGTTACAAAATCTAGCTGATCATCATCTGCAAACTCTGAAGGGTCTGTAACATAATAATGTTCGGCAATGTCAGGAAATAGATCCTTTAATCTCTTAATATAGGAGGAAGGAATCAATGCTTTCCCTTCATCATTAGCAAGTGGGTAACTCACATAGAGAATATCCGACGGTGTAGTCAATGCCTGATAAGCAAGAAAATTCTCATCTAATAATCGCGTTCTGCTACTTGGTGCAACGGTTATTCCTGCTATTAACAGCCGTTCACGCTCCTCATCAGCTAATATTCCTTCTTCCGCAATTTTGGCCGGCAATACCCCTTCATTCACACCGATAACAAACGTTGCTTTAATTTCAGTTAATCTTGATTTTTCGAAATCACCGATTAATACCTGGTCTAGGGCTGGAGGAATAAGTGAAAAATAAAGCGATTCAAACCCTGCTTCTAAAATCATAGAGAATGACTTAAGAGAGACATTCTCATCACCTAGGATTTCTACATACTGATCTAACAGATCAATAACTGCATTCCATACCTGGTCATGTTCACGCATCCTAATAAGATTACCCTTTTTCTCGGCTTCCATCTTCCAGTGTTCCAGTTTTGAAGCGATATCTAATTCTTCAAGATATAAATAGATAGCTTCACATAGTTTCCTGCCAGTATCAGCCTTTTTTAAACGTCTGGATAGGCGGAGAATGGGTGCTGTTACCATGATTCGTAACTCATTAAATTCCTGCTCTGTCTCTTTTTCAGCATCTGTTTGTACATTAACTTCCATTTCCAAACCTCTGATACGACGGTAGATCCACCGATCCTTTTTAGTCCATTTGCTCCCCTTTATACCCAGTGCAAGCACGTAGTTCTCCAGTTTATCCATCTTCTCGCGCATCTTTTCGGGGCTTTCCTCTAGCGGAAATAATAATTCTGTTTTAATTACCCTGAAGACTGGCTCATATCGCCAAAAGGAATTAATTACTTCAAGGCTTGAGCGAATGAATTCAATTAGAGGGTGATTCAGCATAGTTCTTTTTTGATCAATAAAATATGGAATGTGGTAATCATTGAATACGGGCTCAATCGTATCATGATAGTCCCCGCCGTTTCTGACCAATACGGCAATTTCACGGTATCTATAGTTCTTTGTTCGTACTAACTGACGTATTTCACGTGCAATACCCTCTATCTCTGCTCTTCGATTAACAGCTTGACCAATATAAATGGCTGGTGGCCCCTGAAAAGGAACGGCCGGGCGGCTATCAAACATTTCTTCTAAATGGAGTAATGAAGGATGGTTCCATTTTTTTTGCCGGACTAATTGAATAGGTTGCTCTATTTCAATGCCTTCTGCTTTTGCCACTTCATATAAGGAAAAATAAGCCTCTCCAGATAATCTAAATAAATCAAGCTCATCCGGAACGGATTCATAGACTATCCGGTCAACAGTCAATGAAACGGTTACTCTTTTACTATGTTTCATTAATTCTTTTATGACCCTATATTCTTGAGGGGTAAAACTATAAAATCCATCAATGTAAATTTCAGCTTCTCTTAAATACGTTGAAGCAGCTACCTTTTCAGAAAGCAATTGGAAATAGTCCTCGGCATCAATATACTTACCAAAGACTTCTTGCTCAAAATGAGTATAAATAACTTCCAAGTCATTTAGTTTATCTTTCAATGCTTTGGCAGCTGATCCATCACTTTCACTGGATGAAAATGATTCTTGTATTAGCTCTTCTGGGCGAATGCAGTAGCGTTTGAATTCGGTAATCATCTGTTCTACCTGCTTGACAAACCCATTTTTATCTGCGGCTCGCTGAAATAATTTTAATTGATCTTTCTGATCTTCTATTATTTTACGAATGAGCATGCTCATTCCAACACTGCTTAAATGATAGCGACTGATTCCACCAGTTTCTTGGAGGATGCGCCAGGCTAAACGTGAAAAACTATATACTTGAGCACGAATCATTCCGCCCAGCATTGGGTCGGTTGATAGGTGATATTCTGATAGAAATGTCATTTGCTCTGGTACGATATATAGGATGGGTGTTCCTTCGGGACTTTCAATTAGGGTGTCTCGTATTTCATTCAGACACATAGTGGTTTTTCCACTGCCGGAACGTCCTGTTATCATTCTTAAAGGCATTTTTAAACCTCGCTCTCCATAAAACAATCTTACATAATTCTATCATAAAAGGAGCACAAATGTTTGTATCTTAAACATAACTTCAAGCCAAAAAGGTAGTTTTAAGACAAAAAAAAGAGCGAAGTTTATCGCGCTCTCTACTGCTCATTCATTCTCTTTTAAAAGTCTACATCCATTTCTTTTAGTGGCCAGTAGCGGAGGTCTACTTTTCCTACGACTTGACTTGCGGAAATGAAGCCAAAGTGACGACTATCCCAGCTGCCAAGACGGTTATCCCCCATTACAAATAGCTTTCCTTCAGGAACGATATTTTCACCGGTTTTTTCCTCAAGGCTAAAATCTTCTGTTAACTTAATTCCCGGAGACTCCTGCTTATAAACGGTTAAAAAGGATTCCTGATATTTCTTTCCGTTTATATATAATTGGTCTTTTCTATATTCAATTTTATCCCCGGGTAAGCCAATAATTCGTTTAACAAAATCCTCTTTTTCATTGGCATGAAAGACGATCACGTCAAAACGGTTCAGGTCCCCAATATGGTAGCCTAATTTATTGACTACCAGCTTATTTCCTTCCTGGAGGGTTGGCATCATCGATTCTCCCTCGACAATATAATTAGAAAAGAAAAATGTGCGAATAAATGCAAAGATGATAATTCCAATGGCAAAAGCTTTAACCCATTCCATACCTTCTTTTTTCCATTCAATCTTCATTAAGGCTCCTCCTCTTCTCCAATTGTATACCTCTATCTATTTTTTCATTATCGTCATTTTCTATTGCTTTATTCAATCTTACTTCAATTCTTTTGCCAACATACCAAAGAATAAAAATTACTGCGAAAACAATTGCTGTACGATAGGGCTGGGAAACCAGCGAACGAATATCATAGCCAACAAAGCTGACAGTAAAAATCATGACCATCTTTCCGATTGATACCGCCAACATGTATTGGTAGATACTGATCTTTGAAAGACCAGCCACAATATTTACAACTACAGAAGGAGTAAATGGAAAGCAAAGTAGCAAGAAAAGAGGTCCAAATCCACGTTTGTCCACCCATTCCATCAACTTTCGTACTTTAGGATGTTTTAGTAGGAAGGAAAAGATTCGCCTTTGACCAAATCTCCTAATTAGTAAAAACAGCAACAACGCCCCTATACAAGATCCCAACCATGAATATAAAAATCCTAACCATAATCCAAAAGCACTTGCATTGGCCACTACAAATAATACTAAAGGCAGAAACGGTAAAAATGCTTCAATCATCGGCAGCAAAATTCCTGGTACGGGACCAAAGGAACGGTATTCTTGAATTAAACTCATAATATTTTCAAGTGTAAACCAATCCTTTAATGCTTCGATGTCCATCAGTTTTGCTCCTTTAAAATATGCCTATTTGTGTTATTTTTTCTATTATTGTGTCATAAATTGATGGAAAGCCTCATTGTTCTGTTCAAAATCTATTTCTAAAACAAGGCCTTCACCTGGTATTCGTGCATCTTGATAGCTGTTTTCAATGGGGATTCTAAACGTCTCCAACGGACCTCTGTCTTTTGAAAAGAAATCCTTCGCCATAAATAAAACATCTCCCGTATTCATGTTTGTATTAACATATGGTCTAACCACGCCAATTAATTTAGGTAGCTTCGGTATCGTCTGAATCCCTGAAAGCTGATCCCCAATCGCCTGTATTGCTTGTTGTTGTCGCTTTACACGGCCAAAATCCCCAATAGCATCCTGGCGAAAACGGACAAAGCCAAGCATTTCCTTACCATTTAACCTTTGCAGTCCTGGCTCCAATACCACGTCAATCATCTTTTCCATTCTTTTCTCAACATTTATTTCTACTCCATTTGGAAAAGCTTCATCTATTAATTGAACAAAACCTTCAAAGTCAACAATCGTATAGTACTGAAGATCAATATCGAAGTTTTCTTTTATGGTTTTTCTCATAAGCTCAGGTCCACCGAGCATAAAGGCTTGGTTAATCTTATGGCTCCCATGACCTGGAATATCAACATAACTATCCCTCATAATCGAAGTCAATTTATAGGTCCCTTTGTCTTCATTATAGTGAGCAATCATGATTGTATCGGCTCGTGCTTTTTCCCCCTCACGAGAATCGCTGCCTAATAAAAGAATATTAGTCGCACCGTACTGATCCTTTTTCCCATTAAAAGTATATACCTCTTCGGTTACACCATTTTCATTATCTTGATTAATTTTTTCTTTTGATTGGTAAATACCTTGGTTATATTGATAATAAGAATAGCCTGCTATCGCACCAATGAACACTAAGAATACAAGCAGTACAGTAATCCATCTTCTCTTTTTCTTTTTATGTAATTTATCAACTCTCATATATGCCCACCCATTTGCGTTTAGTTTTTAGTTTAGATGTTATCCTATTAAAGATTCTACATTTTTTTATTTTTCCCTACAAAATTTTCTTCTATTAAAAACTTTCTCATACTTGTACCAAAATTTGCAAATAAAAAACGCAAGCTTTTTTAGCATTGCGTTTTTAAAAGGATTTTTGTATGATAATAAAGAACAAATGTTCTACTTTTTTGTTAGAAAGGTGCTGATGATGCAATGACGAGAATTCCAGAGCAAGACAGGGATATTATGGAGAAAGCCATTTATTTACCAATGGTATTAATCGTCTTAAATCGAGACTTATCTGTTGTTGAAACAAGCCCATTTAAGTTAAAGAAACCCTATCAAGAACTCATTGAAAACACAATGAAGGCCGTACAGAAAGAATTGGCCGAGGTTAAACAATATATGAAAAAGAATAAACTACAAGTCATTGAAACAAAACGAGATGATGCCTTTACCATGTTTATGTTTCTATACAAAGGCTATGAAGAATCTCATAATTACTTTAACCCGAGAATTCGCAATAAGGTGCAAGAATTGATTGAATCTTATTTCCTAAAAAAACACCCTTCCCAGTAAAAGTTTATTCTTCATCTTTATTTTTTTTACTATATGTACCAGACTTTTCAGATGCCTCGAATACCAAAGGTCTATTCACCAAATAAAATGACTTTTTTTGATTGTCTTCTATTCTTTGCATGAGTCTCCATTTTAAAGTAGCAGTTTGTGATATTTGATTTTGAATGGTGCTATGTGGAACTGGAAAATCATAGGACTGTTTATTACGAAAAGTAATCAATGTTTCTTTTACAGCCATGCGGAACGTATCCTCGATATGGTGAAGTGCAACCCATATACACTCCTCACGACTTGGTGATGCAGTTGGAAAGAAAAAAAGGTTGTTGGTTGGGTCGGTGGCTATAGGTACCTTGTGTTTGGCATTAATTAATTGCATGGAGCCTTTTCTTCTGCCCTCATAATCGCTGCCAAAACAACTGTTTTTGATGATATCGAGTGGTTTAAATGGGGAGATGAATTCATCTTCAACTTCAATGATATGCGAATAAATTTTATTTCCATACCTAATTGGTTTAACAAACATTGTAAATGGATTCACTTCATATTCTTCAATTTGTCTAAGCCTCAATAACTTCATCTCCCAAAATGCATATTTTTTCCATCATATCATTTTTTTACAATTGTTAACTTATTTTTCAGAATCGTTACGAATTTATTCACAAAGTTACTACAGAATTATAATTCTGAAAATTATAAAAATTCATTGATATTATTGAAAAAATCCCATATAATAATAAAAAGCATCAGAGGTGATTTCCTTGAATGAAAAATCATACACGGAATTAATGAAGATTGGTGCCATGCAACGACAAAAGAAAGAGAACTTTGTCCAAGATTTATATATTGATATGCTCTTATCAGAAATTCAGCTAACGGTTCAAAAAGAAAAATTATTAAATAGAATTGATGCTGCCATTGACCAGCAAGATCAAAAAACTTTTTTCCATTTGTCAAAACAGCTTACTGACCTTAATAAGCGCTTTGGAACGTAATTGCCTACCAAAAAACCGTCTAATCAGACGGTTTTCTCCTTTTTATCCCCATTTTTTTAGTCTATAGTTTAAATGACTATACATTCCCAAATCCACCGTAATATGATGTACAGATGATGATTAATATGGACTTTGCTATATTTGTGGAAGGGGAAGTATGATGGATACAGTTGTATTTCTTGAAACTCAAAAATCTGGTTCTAGCAGGGAAGCAATTAAGGCTGCAGAACGATTGGGTTTATATACTGTTTTATTTACAAATCGAATAAGCTTTATAGAAAAAAGAGAGGAATTTCCCGATGTTCACCTCATGAAGTATGTAGAATTAACCGATTTAGACTCCATTAGAGACGAAATAAAGGTTTTGATTAATAATGGGCTTAATATAAATGGAATTGTCGGCTTTGTTGACCCCTATGTGCATACATCCTGTGTACTTGCCGAAGAATTTGGTGTAAACCATTTTTCAACTTCTGGAATTCATCAAATTCAAAACAAAATTACTTCGAGAAAAATTTTGGAGAACACCCCCTACGCACCAAACTTTTCTATTTTAGATCCAGACATGAATATTGATTATTTAC
Source organism: Neobacillus sp. (assembly GCA_029256785.1). Lineage (GTDB taxonomy): Bacteria > Bacillota > Bacilli > Bacillales > Cytobacillaceae > Neobacillus. The sequence continues at coordinate 1,003 of JAQSXG010000164.1, read as the reverse complement.
AGGACTACCCGAATGAAAAATTAGAGATGATTGTAAAATCACCCTCCTCAACTGGCTCAAAAGATGTTTTTTTCCCCAGTAGTGTAAAAGAATTTACTTCAGTAATAAAGACACTTCGGAAAAGGAATTCAACTCATCCGATATTGCTTGAGGAGTATATCAGTGGTCCGCAATACTTGGTTGAGACAGTCAGTCGCGATGGAAAAGTGCAAATAGTTGCCGTTTTCGCACAAGAAATCACCTATGGTGAAAGATTTATTATTACGGGATATAATCTAAAAATCAATTTAGAACAGGATTTCCTTGACCATCTTCAGAAAGCCGTAACAGATATTTTAGACTTACATGGATTACAAAATGGTGCCTGTCACCTAGAAATGCGCTACAGCCACAATCAATGGAAGTTAATTGAGATTAACCCACGGATTTCAGGGGGAGCAATGAATCAAATGATTGAGCTTGGCCTTGGGATTAATTTAATTGAGGAAACGTTGAAAATGGCTATTGGAATGGAACCCGATTTTACAATAAAAACAAAGAAACATATTTTCACCCAATATGTGACTATTGATAAATCAGGGACATTACTTAAGGTTTCAGGGAAAAAACGAGCAAAGGATTCCAACGGTGTCTTGGAAGTTTATATCAAACCTAAAAGGGGTACCTTTCTTAGACCACCAACATCAATGGGCCATCGCTATGCCTATGTTATTGCTACAGGGGAGTCAGAAGAAGAGGCAAGACAAAATGCCAAAAAAGCAGCATCACTCATCGAATTTGTCCTAGAATAAGACTCAGGTACAAAAATTGTACCTGAGTCTTTTATTTCGTATGTTTGGTTTCATATTCTTCTAGCATAGAAATACGATCGAGCATAGACGGATGGCTATAGCGGAAGATTTTGACCAATAATGGAGGATTAACCTGACTTAACCCCGCTTTTGTTAGTTCTTGGAAGGAAGTAATCGCAGCATCCGTGTCTTTTGTCATATTTATTGCATAT
>JAQSXG010000163.1 GCA_029256785.1 Neobacillus sp. | reverse complement strand
TTTGAAATTGAATACTTTGATATTCTTCAATATTTGAGTTGTTTATAGACAGATTAGAAAGCGCGTCCTGGAGCCTCGTATCCATCAAAGCGGTTAGGGTCCCTTTTTCGATGCTATGTAAATATTGGTCAATATTAAATGACAAGTTATTAAGAATGAGATTTGAGCTTGTTTGATATTCACTTTTTACCGATTGAACAGAGTACAAATAAATAATCAATGAAATAAACAAAAGCGGAATCGTGATGGTAATAATCATTAGGACAAATATTTGATGATTCAATCGTCTCAATTGAAATACTTGGAGGAATTTGCTGAATTTCTTCATTTGTTATACCCTTATATTCTTTCTATACTCTGTAGGCGTCATGCTACTGATACTTTTAAATACTTTGACAAAATGTTTATAGCTCTGGTAGCCGCACATTTTGGAAACATCCGTGATGGAAAGTTGTGGCTGCTTTAAACACTCCTGTGCGTAACTCACTCTTATTTCAGACACAAAGGTCAAATAGTTTTTGCTTAATTTCGTTTTAAATAAACGACTTAAATAGGATGGATTATAAAAGAAGTGCTCAGCAACGCTGTGAAGGGTTAAATCTTGCTCGATATTCTCCTTTATGAATGATTCGATTTGGCGAAATAGTAGGATATCTTTTGAAACTGCAATCCCCTCATGCTGATTAAATTTTTCTTTGGGTGATATTTTAGGAGGAAGATCTTTCCGCAGCTTTATTTTCTCAATACACGTTGAAATAGTTGTCAGACTTTCTTTATATTGTAAGGGCTTTAATAAGTAATCATGTACTCCCCCTAAATGAATGGCTTTTTGAGCATAACTAAAATCATTGAAGCCAGTCAAAATGATAAAGGCAGTATTTGGGAGATCCTCACGAAGTTGTTCAATCATTTCAAGTCCGTCCATCTCAGGCATACGGATGTCTGTTATAACCAAATCCGGCTTTTCGCAAAGGGCAATTTGAACCCCTTTCCTTCCATTTTCAGCTTCTAAAATAGAACCCACCCCCAGCTCCTCCCAGTTAAAATATTGTTTCAATCCTTCACGCACCAGAGGCTCATCTTCTGTGATCATCAATTTTAACATTGTTTACCCCCATGTACTCTAATAAACCGTTTCTTTACTATCTAGTTAGAATTATACTTAATAGTTAATTAGAATAATATAAAATTTCCCAAAATTCGGACCATAATGTAAAAATAGGACCATGAATGTAAAGTCTATGGGATTGTAGGCATTAGTAATTCATTTTATGATAAGCACAGAAGGATGAAAACGCTTTATTTTTATAAAAATTTCAAAAAGGGGGAAACAAGATGGCAGATTTGAAAAAAAGACTAACCATATTCCTGACAATGGCTCTTACTTTATCATTGTTTTTGGTTGGGTGTAGCAAAGAATCTTCACAAAGCACAAAGGATGAAGAAAAGGGAAATGACAATGGAAAAGCAGAGTCTGTTGAAATTACATGGTGGACCTTTCCAAACTTCCAAGCATTAGATGGGGAGCTAGGAAAATATGAAAAGCAAGTTATTGAAGCATTTAATGAGAAGCACCCGGAAATAAAGGTAAACCTGGAAATGATTAGTTTCGAGGGTGGGCCTGAAAAGCTTAATTTAGCCATTGCCTCCAATACAGCACCAGATATGATCTATGATGCCCCAGGTAGAATAATTGATTGGGCTAAAAAAGGACTGCTCGTTCCTATGAATGACATGTTTCCAAAAGAGATCATGGACGATATTTCACCGGCACTCATGAAGCAGTCCATGGTTGGCGATGATGTTTATATGTATCCATTCAATACCGGTCCATTTATGATGGCGGTTAACAAAACATTATTTGAAAAAATTGGTGCACTTGATTTACTTCCTCTAGATCGCCCAGATCGTACTTGGACTGTAGTAGAGTATGAAAAAGCCTTGCTTGCAGTTAAAGAAAAGGCCCCTGACATTATTCCTTCAGGCTTCTATGCGAAGAGTACTGCAGGAGACCAAGGGACTCGTGGATATATAACAAACCTTGGGGGCAGCAGATTTTTAAATGAAGATTATAGTGAAGTTGCCATTAATTCGCCAGAAGGAGTTAACGGCCTAGAGTGGGTGGTAAAGGCCTCCAAGGATGGACTTGTTGCACCAGGTTCTGCATCATTGGCAGCAAGCGACCATAATGATTTATTTTTACAAGGTAAAATGGCATTTGCTATCAACTATTCAGCCGTTTTAAAATCACTATTTGCTCCAAATAAAACAGAAGAATTTGAGGATATCTTACTTCCGTATCCAACTCCTGATGGCTCTGATCCAAAGCTTGAACCATTCCTTGGGGGTATGGCAATTTTCGATAACGATGATGACAAGAAAGCGAAAGCTGCGAAAAAACTGATTGACTTTATCGTAAACGATCCTGAATGGGGTAAGAAAAACTTAATCCAAACTGGGGGATTGTCTGCGCGCAATTCCATTACGGGTGTATATGAAGGTTCGGAGTACGAATATTCAGAGCTTGCCCGTAAGTTTATTACAGACCCACCAACCGTTGCAGATGGTTATGCTGAAATCCGTACGTTCTGGTTCCCGGCTTTACAAGAGGCTATTCTCGGTACAAAGGAGCCTAAAGAAGCTTTAGATGACTTTGCGAAAAAGGCAAATGACGCCATTAAAAAGGCACAGGAGTAATAAATCCAGGTATTGCCCAGTAGGAGTAGCGTTGTGTTATATGCGCTACTCCTTTCAATAAGAAAGTATATGTAAGAATGTTGTTAAAATCTAACTACCGATTTTTACGTAGAAATGGAGGGCTAGAATGTCAACAATTATCCACGTATTGAAGAAAGACAAATACCGTGACTGGATTATGAGTTATCTTTTTTTATTACCAGCACTAGCATTTTTTATTCTATTTGTTCTATTCCCAATGATAAAAGGCGTGTATATGAGCCTATTTGATTATAGTATTACTAGTTTTGATTTTATTGGATTAGAAAACTATAAAACTTTGTGGCATGATGAAACTTTTCATAAATCCCTAAGGAATACAATTATTATCGTTGCTGTTGCCGTTCCGGTCATAATTGCCTTTTCCCTTTTTGTAGCGATGTCGGTCTATAAAAGGAGTGAATTTACAAGATCTTTTTACAGAGGTGTGTTTTATCTACCTGCTGTGACATCTGTTGTAAGTGTAACTGTTGTATGGGGATGGATTTATCATCCAAACTTCGGTGTTCTAAATTATATTACCAATTTTTTCGGAATGGAACCCGTTTCTTGGCTGGGAGATACAAGAACCGCTTTACTAGCGATTACGGTTATATTAATAACCACATCCGTTGGCCAGCCTATTATTCTGTATATCGCATCATTAGGCAATATCCCTACCTCCTATATAGAAGCAGCTGAAATGGACCAGGCTAATTCAGGTCAAATATTCCGAAAAATCATATGGCCACTGCTGATGCCAACAAATCTATATGTCATCGTTATTACGACTATAAATTCTTTTCAGATTTTTGCCCTTATACAACTCCTAACATCTGGTGGACCTGTTTATAGTACCTCTACTGTTATGTATGGCGTCTACGAACAGGCATTTCTCTTAGGGAAATTCGGTCTTGCTTCGGCAATGGGTGTTGTTCTGGCAGTCATCATAGGCATCATTTCCATTATTCAATTTAAGTACTTCGGCAATGATGTTGAGTATTAGAAGGAGGAGGGAATAAAAGTGAAAGCTCAAACCGAGTTGGATATGAAGCAAATGCGTACGAAAACACCACATGGGAAAATCAAGGGAACGAAACATAAGAAACTAAGAATACATCCCTTAAAATTAATCTCGACCATTATTTTGTTGCTTGCAGCATTGTTCTTCATCTTTCCGTTTTATTGGATTGTCACAGGTTCTTTTAAGGCCCAGGTTGTTGCAACAACTATACCGCCTGAATGGTTTCCGCTTCAACCGATATTGGATAACTGGATAACCCTTTTTCAAAATCCTGTTTTGCGCTGGACATTTAATAGCTTTTTTATATCGTTCAGTGAAATGGTGGGGATCTGTTTTGTAAGTGCAGCCGCTGGTTTTGTACTGGCAAAAAAAGTATTCCCGGGCCGAAAACTTATTTTTGCTATCCTTATTGCAGCTATGGCACTCCCAAAGCAAGTTATTCTTGTTCCATTATTTACAATGTTAGCGGATTTTGGATGGGTAAATACGTACCATGGACTTATTCTTCCTGCGATTGGCTGGCCATTTGGGATTTTTTTAATAAAACAATTTGCGCAGACCATCCCAAATGAACTGTTGGAAGCCGCGAAAATGGATGGAGCGGGCCATTTCCGCACCTTCTTTTTCATTGTTCTCCCTATGCTAAAACCTGCCATTGGTGCCTTGGCTATTTTTACTTTTATGCTGAGTTGGAATGATTACTTCAGCCAGCTTGTTATTACCCGCTCGACCGATATGATGACACTGCCACTCGGTGTAGCTACCATGCAAGGCGAATATAAGACCAATTATGGAGTAATGATGGCCGGCGCGACACTCGCTTCCATCCCAATGATAACGATCTTCTTACTGTTCCAAAAATCATTCACCAAAGGGATTACCTTAGGTGCAGTGAAAGGTTAAAACATCAAAGCAGAGCATCTTATTACAAAAAAGAAAGGGGATGATGCAATGTCAAAGTGGGATTTAAACAAATTTCGTGGAATATTTGTAGCTATGTACTCTGCCTATGATGAAGCAGGTGAAGTTAGTAATGCAAGAGTAAAGGGCTTAGCAAAATCTTATTTAAATACCGGGGTGAAGGGATTATACATTTGCGGAAGCTCCGGGGAAGGAATTCTACAAACAGTTGAGGAAAGAAAGAAAGTTTTGGAATCTGTCATGGAGGAAGTAGGAAAGGATTTAACCATTATTGTACATGTTGGGGCCAATTCAACAAAGGAAAGTGTAGAATTGGCCATTCATGCTGAAAAATGCGGTGCAGCAGCAGTATCTTCTGTTCCCTCCATCTATTACCGATTGTCTGAACCATCGGTGGAAAGGCATTGGCAGGAGATGATTAATTCTACAACTTTACCGTTTATTATTTATAATATCCCGCAAACAACTGGATTTCATTTATCACAGACCTTATTCAAGAAAATGGCAGCCCAACATAAAGTAATCGGAATTAAAATGTCCGGTGAAAGTGTCTTTGAATTACAGCAATTTAAAGCAAATGCAGGAAAAGAGTTTCTTGTATATAACGGCCCGGATGAGCAATATTTGGGCGGTCGAACAATGGGCGCCGATGGTGGGATAGGTGGAACGTATGGTGTTATGCCCGAATTATTCTGTTCACTGGAGGTGTTTGTGAAAATTGGCCATTTACAAACCGCGCAAGAACTCCAGTTCCATATCAATGAAATAATACAAAAGTTGCTTAGTTATCCTTCCTTATATGGAGCTTGTAAATATATATTGTCACTTAGGGGCATTCATACAGGTGAACCAAGATTGCCAATATTACCGGTAACAACATCCGACTATGACTCCTTATTTGAGTTAAATAATAGAATAGTAGAACTGAAAAGAAAATATAACCATATCCTGGAATATTAATTGGCATTTCCACTCTCTATTTCATGAAGAGAATATAATTAAGGAGTTGAGGAAGTGGTTCAGCTTTCTTTTTTTTCAGCCATTCATAAACAATTAATTGTATCCTGCCAAGCCTTGGAGGATGAACCATTACACGGTTCCGAAATCATGGCAAAAATGGCTCAAGCCGCAAAAGAAGGTGGAGCGAAGGCCATTAGAAGTAATTCTGCTATCGATGTGGCTGCCATCAAAAAACAAACAGAACTTCCCGTAATCGGTCTGATTAAACGGCAATATACCAATAGTGAGGTTTTTATTACCCCTACTCTAACAGAAGTAAAGGAATTGCTTGAGGTTAAACCGGCGGTCATTGCACTGGACGCTACACTTCGAATAAGACCGAATGGCGAAAGTCTAGCAGACTTGGTTACCTATATTCATAAACAGAGCAAATCCTTAGTAATGGCTGATATCGCAACCTTAAAGGATGCACAATATGCGATTGAATGCGGTGTTGATATGATATCTACAACACTATCAGGCTATACAACTGACAGTCCAAAACTAAAGGGTCCTGATTTTAACCTAGTTGAGAAACTTTGTAATAGTTCAACGATTCCAGTTATTGCAGAGGGACGTATTGAGACTCCTGAACAAGCCTATCAAATGTTGGAATTAGGAGCCTGGTCCATTGTCGTCGGAAGTGCAATTACGAGGCCCCAACTTATTACGAGAAAATTCTCAGAAGGTATTCGATTAATATGAGAAACATACTAGCCTTTGATATTGGCGGTACACATATAAAATATGGAATGGTAACGGAAAAAGGTGATGTCCTCTCCCATGGCATAATGGATACAGAAGCCCATCTTGGAGGTTCCGCAATCATTGATAAAGTTATAGCTACTGGGAAAAAGATGCTGAAGGAGCAATCCATTTACGGGGTTGCCATTAGTACCGCAGGCCAGGTTGACATTCATACAGGAATCATTGTAAGTGCCGGAGAAACGATACCCTATTATGCTGGAATTGGGGTAAAAGATCGAGTCAGCCTTTCGCTACGACTCCCGGTTGAAGTAAGGAATGATGTCGACTGTGCTGCTCTTGGAGAACAGTGGCTTGGAAACCATGACTCTCGGAATTTTATCGCCTTAACAGTTGCTACCGGAATAGGCGGTGCCATTGTCATTGACGGAAAACTCTATTCAGGGCATACCTTTAGCGCGGGTGAATGGGGATATATGCTTGTTGAAGGAGAACCTTTTGAAAAAAATGCATCCGTAACAGGATTAATTCGTTTTGCTCAAAAATTCAAGGAAAACCGAAATTGGACAGGAAAGGAAATCTTTGATTTATATGATCAAGGAGACCCGGAGTTGAAAGAGGCCGTTAATCATTTCTATAGATATTTGGCAATCGGAATATCCAATCTCGTCTATATATTCAACCCAGAAAAGGTCATCATCGGTGGAGGGATTACATCAAGGGGGAGTCGATTTCTGCATGAAGTCCAGCAAGAAGTACAGAAATATTTACCACCCTCTTTTTACAAAAATACAGAAATCGTTCTTGCCAAGCTCTCTAATCATGCGGGAATGATTGGAGTCGTGTCATATTTTCTTCAACGACACCGTTAAAACAGTCCTCGGAGCTCGATGCGCTCTGAGGACTTTTAGTTTTTTCTTTAAACTAGCCTATACTGTCCCTTTATAAGGACACTTTTCTTCTGTTATAAAATAATATTACTGTGCATTTTCAATTAAACTAGCAATATCTTTAGGCTTTAGAACCTTTCCATTGGATGTGGACGCAAAAGAAGAATTGAAGCGTGCTTTAAAGGCCTATCGCGGAAGTATCTTGATGGTATCCCACGAACCAGAGTTCTATCGTGAAATTGCAACCTATATTTGGAATTGTGAGGTTTGAAATACGAAAGTGTTTTAATTAACGATTAAGGGGTACCCAATGAATAAATATTCACTTGGGTACCCCTTTTGATTACCTTGTTATCAGCCTACTTCATCTCTATCACTATCCACGCTCCAAATATGATGGCATGGAATCATAAAACTTCAATGTGTGTATAAAAACTAAAAATCAATCTCCATTAATCCTTCTGCACATTTTATGCCGTCAACAGCACTAGACATGATACCTCCAGCATAACCTGCACCTTCACCACATGGATATAGCCCTTTGATATTCGACTCAAATGTCGTTGGATTCCGCTTAATTGTAACGGGTGATGAACTTCGGCTTTCAACCGCAGATAAAACAGCATCATGCTTGATAAAGCCGGCCAGCTTTTTATCCATTACCCGCAAACCGTCTTTTAAACTATCAACAATAAAATCATCCAGACATTCTCTTAAGTCTGTTGGTGTAACACCCGGGGTATAAGTTGGGACGACACCGCCAATTTGTTTACTACCCTTATCTACTAAGAAATCGCCGACCAATTGCACTGGTGCAAAATAATTACTGCCACCAAGTTCAAATGCTTTTCGCTCAAGTTTTCTTTGAAACTCTATAGCTCCCAAAACCTCTCCATTGAAATCTTTTGGTGTGACAGAAACGAGCAAGGCACTGTTAGCATTTTCCCCACTTCTTGCGCTATAGCTCATACCATTTGTAACGACAGTATTTTTTTCTGATGCGGCAGCCACAACATGACCTCCAGGACACATACAAAAAGTATAAACCCCTCTTCCATTTGGAAGATGTGCATTCAACTTATATTCAGATGCACCGAGGAGTTGATTTTTTGCAAAGCTGCCGAATTGCTGTAAATCAATGTCTTTTTGGTGATGTTCAATACGCACACCAACAGCAAAAGGCTTCGGGATCATCTCTACCCCTAAATCCTTTAACATATAGAAAGTATCTCGAGCACTATGCCCTATTGCCAATACTACAGCATCGGTTTCGATGACATCTGTTTTACCTTGACTTTCTAGAAGCACACTTCTAACTTCACCATTTTCGACAATAAGTTCCCTCATTTTTGTTTCGAACCGGAATTCTCCGCCTAGTCGTTCAATTTTTTTTCGGATATTTCTAACAACATTTATTAATATGTCTGTTCCAATATGGGGTTTTGACAAATAAGCTATCTCCCCGGGAGCACCAGCTTCCACTAATTCCTTTAGCACCTTCGGAATCCTCGTATTTTTTATGCCTGTTGTTAATTTCCCATCGGAAAATGTTCCTGCCCCGCCTTCACCAAATTGAACATTACTATTGGTATCAAGCTCACCATCTATCCAGAAGTTTGCAACAGCCTTTTTTCTTTTATCAACGTCCATTCCTTGCTCTACAATTATTGGATTTAAACCATGCTCTGCTAAAACCAAGGCACTGAAAAGTCCCGCAGGTCCACTGCCTACTACCACTGGACGAATGGTCTTTTGGGTTTTCTTAATCACATATTC